>JAGOUU010000040.1 GCA_018061105.1 Gammaproteobacteria bacterium | reverse complement strand
CTTCTATCATTTCAAAATGTTTCAAAGCATTATTCATCTAATGGCTTCCTTTCCTGCGTTAAAAAAACCAATAATGCCTGAATTTCACTGGCTTTTAAAGTGAAAATTTTTCATGCGTAGGCCCTGTGGCTTTATGGCGGTAGAATCTGCTGTAGACCTACTTACATCAATTACATCGTCGTCAGCTGCTCGCGCAGAAGCTGCTGCAGACCTAGTTACATCATCGTCAGCTGCTCGCGCAGAAGCTGCTGCAGGTATTGAAAGCAGAGAACGGAGGTGTGCAATTGCCAGAGGTAAGGTTGTTTTTTTTTGAGTTGCTGTAGTTTGAAAATCCTCTGTAGCAAGCATAGCTTCTGCAAAAGTTAACGGAGTTTGGTTCTCGTTGTTTCGAGTTTGAAGTAAAGTTTGTTGATCAAAGGGCTCTAGGTCATCTAAAACCATTTTAATAGATGCGACAGAACTAGTGTAATGAAGAGGTGTGTTACCCTGATAGTCTCGTACGGAAAGAGCTTTGAATTTGAGTTCTTTATATAGGGTATCTTGGTCTATTCCTTTAGCAGTAGCTTGGAGCTGTGCTTCTTTGGTAATTGCTTGGAAAACAGCTTGCAAAGTTTTGTAATCATATCCTGCTGCTTTGTGCAGTATGGTTTGTTCACGAAAGTCCCTCTCCTCTATAACAACAGTATAAGCTGCGCCAGAGGCTTTTTGTTTAGCTGCTAATAGTAATTTGAGGGACTCAGGATTAATAGTTGCTGCAAATAGGAGTGTATCAGCTCGTTCAAAAATTTCTCCAGTACCACTCATCCCATAACCGCTATTAACATCAGTCGCGAAATCAAGCAATCTGAGAAACTCCTCCCCGTTTTCCTCTAGTTTTGGTAAAAGTACCATCAATAATTTTGGGTAGAATAATATATGAAATATAGCACCTAGACCAGTGCTTTTTTCGCCAAGAACTATGATTTTAGCCGCATTAAAAGCTTCTTCTGATGTAAAGTCTGAATATATTGTAGTTAGCTCTGTCATCGCTGTTTCTGCTGCCCTTTTCGTCTCTTCTGTAGCGCGATGAGCCTTACGCTGCGCCTGGAGGGTTCTAAGATGTTCCTGAATTTTTTCCTGTAACTCATGTGATAATCTACTCATTTTTGCAGCTCCGAAATGTCGATTGTGTAACTTTTCTTAAATTTATAGTACACTAACTCACAACGAAAAGCTAGAGAAAAAAGTTAGTTTATTTTTGCATATTTTTGCGTTTGTTAATTTTGTCTTAAGATTTCTTCTGTATAGTGGGTGCATGATGAAAGAATTATAGGAATCAGTAGGTTATTTATGGCAACAAGAGCAAGACGTGAAAGTGTAAGAGCACCCAGGATTGGCATTTTTAATCGTTTAAGACAGTTTGTGTGGGATCTGTTTGAGAGAGCTGTTGGACCCAGGGCTGCTAGAGCTTGGATGGCACAATGGCAGGTGCCAGCACCTCAGAGAACAGTCCCCCAGCAGTCAACAACTAGATCTGCTACTACAGGGATTGGTTTTATAGCTAGACTTAGGACTTTTGGCGCATCCATCCGAACATTGTTTACACGTTTTACACGTCGCTCAGCTTCTCAAACAACAGCAGATGCTGTGATATCCAGGGTTGTTATACCACCTGTTGCAACTGCTATACCTACCACTCCAAAATCTATAGCGGTAAAGCTAGTGCCTCTAGAAGAGATTTTGGTAAATTTTGAGATTGAAAAAGAAGTAACAGTTGCAGCGCCTTTTTTTCCGCCATGTGATGAATTTTATGCATTTGCTTGTCAACAAGGGTGTTCTGTAGTGATCTTTTCTGAAAAGAAAGATAATCAAGTTTATTGTGAGGCCCCCAGAGATACTGACAGAGATACTGAGCCAATGTTTTTCAAAGAAATTAATGATAAATTGTACAAATTGAAGTTAACGGAAACTGCAGTGGAGCAAAATGTCAGTGGATGTGCTATGTTGGCTGCAGTTTCAAAATTAGACGATTTTCTTTACTATGAGTTAGAGCAAGATCCGCGTTACACACGCACTAGAGCTGACCAAGAGAGCTATAAGTTGAGAGGTTAATCTTATATTAAGGTTATTAGATTATTATAAGGGTATGTAATTTATTATAGGATTTATTATGGCGAATTCAGTTTTTACTAGGATAGGAGTTTTTTTTAGGAGAGCTTTCAGTAGAGTAGGTTCGCTTTTTACCAGACGCTCTTCAAGGCCAGCTACGAGGCAGGCTTCAAGTTTTCAATTTTCACAAGCAGCTCGAGACGCTATTCAGCGAATACTTGTTATTCTAGGATTGAGGGTGGACAGTAGAGCTGTGCCGCCTGCAAAGCGTGAAGAGGCAGAGGCTACTAAGCCTATCCTGGTGGGAACCCCGGTTGCTGCTCCACTAGCTATTCCAACTCCTCCTCCAGGTGCTCCAGCTATCCCAACTCCTCCACCTTCGCCAGCTGTTCCCGCTGCCGCCGCGGTAGCCGCTCAGGAGGCAGATGTCCAAGCAGCAGCTCCAGGTGCTCCAGCTATCCCAACTCCTCCACCTTCACCAGCTGTTCCCGCTGGTGAAGGTGATGCCGCGGTAGCAGCTCAGGGGGTAGCCGAAGCGACAGCTCCAGTTATCCCAACTTCACCAACTGTTCCCGCTGGTGTAGGCGCCGTCGCGGTAGCAGCTCATGGTGCAGCGGGTGGCCAGGTGGTTCCAGTAACTCCTGATTCAGCGAATGCAGCGCTCTTAATGATACTTAATTTGTTTAAACAATTACAATTAGTTGCTCAACCTCAACGTGTTATTTACAGAGGAATAGAATTCAGCCGAATCAATATAGCTGGCGATGGAAATTGTCTCTTCACTGCAATCGGAAGGGCTATTGGAAATTCATCAGCACAAGTAGTACGTGATGCGGCATGTGTTGCTTTACAGGGGCAGATAGTGACTTATCTAATGGATATGCAAGAACCTATGGTTGACCACAGACGCCAAGTTTTGCTTGCTAAACAACGTTTAGATCATGCTGAAAAACAGTATTTAGCTTCTATTGTTAGTTTAGCTCTAGAGGCAAGAGCAACAATGAGTGAGTTAGCTGATCTTGAGATTGATGCAAGGCGTGCTTCTGTTTTTCGAGATATTATGCTGCGTGCTCCTGTTGATAGTAGGAATAAATGCATAGAATTATACGAAGCATACGTAGCAGCTAAAGAGCAGTTTGAGCGAAGTATACCTGATGGTTGCAAATTTGATCCAGCTGTATTTGATGACGGGTTACATGTTGAAATTCCTGGATATAGAGATACAGAAGCCAAAATAGGAGGAAAATTAGAATTCCAGGATGCAGGGATAGTTGGTGACTGCCATAGTACGGCTCGTACGAGATATTATAGCTGCTATATAGAAAAGATGAGAGAAGATAAAGTTTTCGGTACTGATCTAGAAGCTAAAGTCCTAGCTCAAGTATACTCAAGACCTGTTGTTATCCTTACTACTAATGGCCTCGTAGTTATACATGGTGAAGGGCAAGGAGGGGTGCCAATTTTTCTTGAGCATAGTTTTAACCATTACAATCTGCTTGAAGCAGGGACGACAGAACAGGCTGCTCGAGATGCATTAGCTCAACTACGAGCTCAACCTACTTGGCAGCAGCACCGGCCATAAGTACATAAAAGTCGCAATACCTGCGACTTTTTTTTACTCTGGTTTTACTCCGGGAGCGGATGGATTGAGCTGGGCTCTTATACGGCTTCTTCTAACAACCATTCGCTAACAGAATTTTGTTGTTCTTTAGCAAGATTCTCATCTTTGAAAGTATTAGATAAAAGAGCCAAGCCTTGCATGTAAGAGACAAGCTTAACTGCAAGCAATTTAGCTTCTTTATCGTCTTTACCAAGTTCTTTAAATTGAGCCTGTACCCAATCAATTAATTTGTTCATTAGGTTTGCTGCTGCTTCGGATAAAACAGAATTAGATTTGCATAATTCTTGGCAAAGGCTACCAATTGAACAGCCCCAGCTTATGGTTTCTTCTAATGGTTGTAAGCCTGATTCCGTAAGAGCATTAAGTCTTTCTTTAGCACTAGACAGCTGATTCCAGTTAACGAAACATGTGTCTAGATCTTGCATGTGCTGTTGAATAACTGCTTGACCGATAGCTTCTTTAGTTTTGAAATAATAATAAACATTTCCTAGTGGAACATCTGCTTCTTGAGCGATATCAGCAAGTGTTGTTTCGTTATAACCTTTTTTTAATAGCAATGATTTAGCAGCTTTGACTAAGCGCACTCTTTTGTCTGATTGTCTTGGCATGTTTTTTCCTTCTCCTACAAATAAGTAAAAAATAATAATATGGTAACATAACTCGTATACATGAGATGTAATTGTGTATGACTCTTGTAGTCATAGTCAATACCATCAAAAAATATTTTCAAAATATAAGACAGCAATCTCATATTTCATTGAACAATAACTTAAGTTAGCTCCTAGTGCAATAGAGATTTACCTAAAGCTCTATAGGCAATCACTTACAATGGGGTAATTAGCAAAAACTGCTTGACAGTATATTTAATTTTTATAAAATAACCAAATGAAAACTCTAAAGTTTGATATTGGGTTGTGTAAAGGCTATAACGTAATGGAATTAGCTATAACAACATTATTTGCAGTTTGCGCTATTACTAAGCTACTTAATCTTGCTAATGATAATACTTATCGGATAAAAAATAATTATTTAAATTGGCGATTAGAAAAAAGTCGTCAGGTTGAATTAGTGTTGAATAATGTTAAGCAAGTTAAGTCAAATTAAGTCAAATTCCGATGAGATATTATAATTTATATGCTTAAAAAAGGCTTTACCATAATAGAATGTTTATTCGTCATCAGTATTACTTTATGTTTGTCTTTAGTTTTTACGCAAGCAATGTTTTTTATTAGTACATTAAAAAAAGATGCAGATTTATACTCAAATTATTTAGCTAATAGTCAGTATTTATACTGGTTGTTTAGTAATTCTAGAATAAATGGCATATTAAATTTTCAAGACAATTATTTAAAAAATACTAATCAAATTGATTGGATAAAACAACTAGATAAATTTTATAATTCACCAAATATTGAACTCTTGTCAGCAAAAGAATTTATTAGTAAAAAGAAATTATCATCTTATTTTGCCAAAAAAATTATGCTGGACTCGACTGTTGTCAATATAAAATATCTTTGGTTAGATAAAACAGTAAAGTTGCAAATCTTAGAACGCTATTATTACATAGGTAAAACCCAGAGAGCAGCTCAAAACAATTCGTCTAATACTGACAATACTGACGAGACTTATAGTCTTTATCAATATTTTAATAATTATTCTGATGAGTTAATTCCAGATATAACCAAGATGCAGGTCGAGAAATTAAATTTAAATGAAAAAAATTATTATTATTTTAAATTTGAGTTTGCGATACCTGATCAATATTTTAAAAATCAATATTTAAAAAATTTGAAATTAATTAATAATAAAATTGATTTTATTATTAATTAGAGTTAGTTAACGGTGAACTCAAACTAATGAGGATCTACTAATTGTTAAAAGAATTAAAAGAATAAACAGAATAAACAGACGATCTCAAAAAGCTAGCAGTGTTTTAATATTATTAATCAGCCTGGTTATCATAAATTTTTATGTCCAAGAGTACTTATATTTGCTATGGCAACAAAAGAAAATAGCAAACATAGAAGTTATTCAGTTATCTAATAACAAGCTAAAACAAATTATTATTGAAAAGATCTTTAAAATAATTACCAGCTATAAAGAATTAGATAGTATACCAAGGAGTTTTGTTATTGATAATATATCAACAAGCTGGCAGGCTAAAATTACTCAAATTAGCCAAGATAATTTAAATACTGAGCTTTTAGATCAAAAATGTGGCCTATATAGAATTTATAAAATTGCATTAGACACCAATGAGAAGTATCCTAGCAAGTTGCATATATTTGTAGCTGTGTGTGAAGATATAAACCAATATATTAATAACGGAAAGAATATCAATCCTCTAGAGTTTAATGCAGTTGGATTATTAAAAATTCTACCGATTAGTAGCATAATAAGAGAAAACTATGAGACCAGCCGGCTCCTACCGTAGTATTTTGATACAGCCAGCATTCGTGGCTTATTTAATAACCCAATTTATTACTGCTTTTAATGACAACGTTTTTAAAATTGTTGTCATGCTTATTGCCTTGCAGACACCTGAGTCAGGCTATGTAGATTTTTATTATATAGCAGCGCAGTTTTATTTTATTTTACCATTTTTCTTTTTTTGTGGCTACTCTGGTTATTTTAGTGACAAATATCCAAAAAACAAGGTGATTATTGCTACTAAGTTTTTAGAAGTAGGAATTATTTTCTTTGCTTTATATTTCTTAGCCAACGAAAATAAGCCAATGCTGATTGCAATATTATTTTTATTATCTTCGCAATCGGTATTTTTGAGCCCTGCTAAATATGGCATTCTGCCAGAATGGTTTACTGAGGCTGAGATCTCTCGTGTCAATGGCTTGGTAGAGTTAGTAACTTTTATTGCGATAATATTTGGCTCTGCTGTGGGTGGTATATTAATGCAATTTTTTAGTCATGATGTTGTAGTTATAGGCATTATTTTATTAATTTTATCGGTTATCGGTTTAATTGCCAGTTTTTTTGTCAAAACATTTCCTGCTTCAGGAGCTGACAGAGCTTGGAGTTTTAATCCTTGGCAT
The DNA here is from genome assembly GCA_018061105.1 of Gammaproteobacteria bacterium. GTDB lineage: Bacteria > Pseudomonadota > Gammaproteobacteria > JAGOUU01 > JAGOUU01 > JAGOUU01. The sequence goes on along the minus strand of JAGOUU010000040.1, from coordinate 7,411 downwards.
GAAACAATTTCAGGAATTAAAGTGATGCGACAGAATCACTTGATTGCTACAACAATTGCTGGAATTAGCTTCTTTTTTGCCTTGGCCTTGGCAGCTACAACTAATTTATTAGTTTTCGGTAAAGAAATTTTTGCGCTCAATGAACTGCAGCTCGGATTGCTGAATGCTTCGGTCGGACTGGGTATTGGTGTCGGTAGTTTATTAGCTGGGTGGTTATCTGGAGATAAAATCGAATTAGGGCTAATCCCGATGGGAGCTATTGGTTTAACAGTCAGCTTATTTGCTGTAAGTTACACCACTTCTTCTGTATTGACAGTTTATTTAATTTTAATTACAACGGGTATTTTTGCGGGATTATTCATGGTGCCCCTGAATGCTATGCTGCAGGAGTTACCAGAAAAAGAAGTAAAAGGCCGTCTAATCGGTACAAACAATTTTTTCAATGGTGCTGCTATGTTATTTGCAGTATTGTTAGTTGGCTTCTTACAGGGGGTAGTAAAATTATCTTCGGATAATATTATGTTTGTCTTAGCTTGGATAACTTTGGTATTTAGTATTATTACGTTGTCATTTAATCCAAGATTTTTTGTAAGATTTTTAATATTATTTTTAATTCATATATTTTATCGTATTAATGTCATTGGCAGTCCTAATATTCCTAAGAAGGGGCCTGCTCTTATAGTTTCTAATCATGTGTCTTATATAGACGGGTTGATTATTAGTTCAGTTTTACCAAGATTTATTCGTTATTTAGCTTATAAAGATTATTATTATCATCCGTTATTATATCCATTGTTTCGCTTTGCTTATGCTATCCCTATAGAATCGGGGAACGAGCAAATGGTTTCTAAAAGTATTGAACTAGCAAGAAAAGCTCTAATAGAAGGTCACGTTGTCTGCATTTTTGCAGAAGGCAGGCTTACTAGAACTGGTAATTTGTTGCCGTTTAAGACTGGCTTAGAAAGAATTGTAGAGGGGCTAGATGTGCCTATTATACCTATACATTTAGATCAATTGTGGGCTAGCGTTTTTTCACCGCGACGTCAAAAACAGTTATTCCGGATACCACAGCAATTTCCTGCTTATGTGACAGTTACCTTAGGCGATCCCATGCCATCTACTAGTAAAGCTTGGCAAGTTAGACAAGCTGTTCAAGAGCTAGCGGTTCAGGCAAGAGTAAGCGGCCATCAACGCGAGCATTATTTATCAGTAGAATTTTTGAAAGCAGCTACAAACTCGCCCAATAGATATTGTATCTATGACGAAGAGCAGGATAAATCCTATAAATATGCAGGATTTAGTAGCAAAGTGTTATATGTTGCTAATAAATTAAAAAAGATTCACTTAGATGAAGATAGGATAGGAGTGTTTTTACCAAGTTCTTATAAATCAGCACTAATAAATTTAGCTATTACAACTGCGGGCAAATCGGTAGTTAATATACCTGTTGATTGTTCTTATGAACAGGTATTATTGATCAAAAAGAAATTAAATCTTTATAAAATTTATAGCTATCGTGATAATCTGGTTGGTTTAAAATTAATCGAAGATGATAGAGCTATAGATATAGAGAGAGTTTTAGATAACATATGTAATAAAGTCAATACTTATAAATGGCGCTTAATAGGTGTTTTAAAATATATCCTGCCAGTTAAATGGGTTGTGTCTATTATAGGCAAAAGGCCATCTTCTCCTGAGCAAGAAGTAGCTGTTTTGTTACCCAAAGTTTTAGATGAGGATGGGAGTGAAAGGGCAGAAAATAAGTTTGTTATTCTATCACATGAAAGCGTGTATAATAACATATCTGGGTTAAAACAGTTGCTAGATTGTAATCGTTATGATCGTTTTGCTAGCATTTTGCCTTTCCATGGTACATTTGGTTTTACTGATAGTTTGTGGGCGCCATTAATAATTGGTAATGGAGTTGTGCCAGTTAGTATCATAAATCTAGAATCAGATGCAAATAAAGCAATAGAGGTTTTGTTTAAACAGCAGACCAGTATTTTAATTGCTGAATTTAAATTCTTGGAGTATTTATTAGGTCATATTCCGACTAATTTATTAGCAAGACTAAGATATATTATCTGTATCGATCCGCAAGCTAGTAATCTTAGTGAAAGTTTTAGTGAACATTTTTATGATAAATTTGGTATTCAGTTATTAAGTGGATTTGGCCTACCTGAGTTAGGCTCGCTTGTTGCTTTAAATATACCAAATGTGAGAACAAAAGGTAGTTTACAGCGTGGATCTAAACGTCATTCAGTTGGTCATCCATTACCCAATGTAGCAGCAAGAATTGTCGATGTTCATAATGATCTGAATATGTTAGAACCAGGTAATATTGGGCGCTTAGAGGTAAAAACTCCAGCACGGATGTTGGGTTATTCTGATAAAACAATAGTATCAGATGTCGATCAGTGGTTTAATACTAATCTTATGGCAAAAATTGATGATGAAGGATTTATTTTTTTGGTTTAAATAATTTATGAAAATATTAAAAACATTAGAGTTAAAAGTAAAAGATGGTGTAGCTTGGTTATATTTTAATCGCCCATTAGCGATGAATACCTATAATTTTGAAATGAGCCAGGAGTTACCTGAGTGTATTGAGTCTATAGCAGAAAATAAAGATATAAAAATATTAGTTTTATCAGGTGCAAATAATATTTTTATGGCAGGTGGCGATATAGAACTATTAAAACAGGCTGGTCAAGATAATCAAGAACAGACTGCCGCAGCTATAGCTAGTTTACATGAAGTCATTTTATCTTTAAAAACTATGGATAAGCTGGTGATTGCAGCTGTTCAAGGCGCTTGTGCTGGTGCTGGTATTAGCATCATGTTAGCAGCTGATTTAGCTTATGCAGAAGAAGGTACTAAATTCAATACAGCTTATATTAACTTGGGGTTATCACCCGATGGTGGAATGTCTTATAGTCTACCTAGAATAGTTGGCTATAAAAAAGCTTTAGAATTAATTTTATTATCTGAGCTTTTTTTTGCAGAAGAGGCTTATAAATTAGGATTAGTAAATAAAGTATTAACTAAAACAGAATTTAATGATTATTTAAATAATTTAACTAAGAAATTACTAAATAAATCTGGTCCAGCTAGTAATAATATAAAAAACTTGATCCGTAGTACCTGGGATAGTAGCCTCGAGCAGCAATTAAATGACGAAAAAAATTGTTTTTTAAGTTGTACAAAAACTGAAGAATTTCGCCTGGGAATAGAAGATTTTTTAAATAAAAAAATAAAAAAATAAATAGGGAGTGTAGTATGGCAAATTTTAAAAACAAGACTATTGTTATATCTGGAGCAAGTCGTGGTATTGGTCGTGCAATAGCTTTAAAGATGGCAGAGCAGGGAGCAAATATTGTTATTTTAGCTAAGACTAAAGAGCCGCATGCAAAATTAAGTGGGACTATTGATACAGTTGCTGCAGAAGTAGCAGAATTAGGCGCTAAAAGTTTAGCTTTACAAGTTGATGTCAGATCAGAAGATCAAATAGCTCAGGCTGTTAAAACTGCTGTCGATACTTTTGGCGGTATAGATATTTTAGTTAACAACGCGAGTGCCATTAGTTTAACTAAAACTCTAGATACGCCAGCAAAAAGATTTGATCTTATGTTAGGGGTAAATGTTAGGGCCACTTTTTTATGTTCTCAGGCTTGTTTGCCTTATTTAGTAAAGTCTACTAATCCCCATATATTGACTTTGTCGCCCCCATTGAGTTTAAAGCCTAAATGGTTTAAAGATCATGTGGCTTACACTATTTCGAAATACGGTATGAGTATGTGCACTTTGGGTATGGCAGAGGAGTTTAAACAGGCTGGAGTTGCAGTTAATTCACTATGGCCACAGACGACAATTGCTACCGCTGCAGTTGAATATAATTTTCCGAAAGAGTTTCTAGATGCTAGTAGAACTACAGATATAATGGCTGATGCTGCCTTAGTAATCTTATCTAAAAATAGCCGAGAGTTTACTGGTAATTTTTGTATTGATGAAAAAGTTTTGCGTGAAACAGGTGTTACAGATTTTGATAAATATGCGGTAAAACCCGGTAAAAAACTAATGACAGATCTGTATGTTGAAAATTAATGAATGTATGTTTTAATTAACCAACTATAAATCTATTTCTGCCACGTTCTTTTGCAGTGTAAAGGGCTTTATCAGCTCTTTCCATTAGAGATTCACAGTTATCGCTATTGGTCTTGGTTGCTATGCCAATACTTACAGTGATCTCTAGAGCATTAATTTTATTTTTATTAAAATGTTGTTTTATTTTCTTTGCTAAATTTACTGCGCCAAGTTTATTAGTATTTTCTAAAATTATCACAAATTCTTCACCACCAAACCGGTAAAGTAAATCTGATTTTCTAACTATAGTCTTGAGTGTATGTCCCAAGGTGAAAAGTACGCGATCACCAGCTATATGCCCATACTGATCGTTAATTTTTTTGAAATAATCAATGTCTATAAATAAAACCGATAATTGGCTGTTATATCTTGCCGCTAAATTAAAATGATATTGTAAATCTTCAATCAAAGCCAAACGATTGCCAGTTTGGGTTAAAGCATCAATTCTAGTTTCTTTTATGGCTTTTGTATACATCAGAGAATTACGCAGTGGTAAGATAAGCAAATTGACATATGATTTTAATTCTAAGATTTTACTAGGTGGTAATTTGATTTTACTAATAACATTGATTTCGCCTAAATATTCTTTTTGATAAAATAATTCATAGCTTTTAATATTTTTAAAATTTTTTACATTAGTTGTTACGGTAGTAGCTCTATTGCCTAATAAGATACTTAAATCATAATCTTTGTGAATATAAAGTAATTTAGATAATTTAAAAGTAAGTTTAACTTGTTTAAAAAATAATTGTAGAATTTTATCGGTTTCTAAACTTAATTGTAAAATATGACTTAACTGCGTTAAATTACTTTTTGTAATATTATTTGTTGATATCCTTTGGGCCAATGCTGCAATTTCTTGCTCGCTATTGATAATACATTTAGATACTGATGGTATATTTAATACCATAAGAAGTCCTAGTTAATTGTAGTTAATTTTAATCATATTAAGAAACATAGATAATTAATTCAAAATGTGCATATAGATTTCTTACAAGTTTTAAATTTCTTACTAAAGTTTACGAGATTAACTATAACTAATTTTTATGTTTCTAACTATATCTTTAATTTTTAGTTCTAACTGTTAACTAACCCCCCCCCTTTTTTAGAATTTATTTCAAAGATCAGATCTCTAATTGAAAATTCCTTAATTTCAAATTGCGTTTATTATATACTGTCCTAGGGAGCTTTTTTATAGAAATCAAATTACAATACCATAACTTAACTAACAAGGTTTATAAATGCTAGAGTTATATGATTACTTTCGTTCCAGTGCCAGTTATCGCGCCAGGATTGTCTTAAGTTATAAAAATATTCCGTACAATAGAAAAGAAATCCACTTAGTAAATAACGGTGGTGAACAGCATACGGCAAGTTACAAAAAAATTAATCCTCAAGGGTTAGTACCAAGCTTAATTGATCAGAATAATAATTTTTGTTTGACCCAGTCTTTAGCTATAATAGAATATCTAGAAGAAGTTTATCCACAGCCTAGTTTATTACCAAAAGATCCTTTTTTAAGAGCTGAATCTCGCTCGTTAGCTTATATTTTTGCTTGTGACGTGCACCCATTAAATAATTTACGAGTTTTGAATTATTTGAAAGAAAATTTTCAACGTACTGAAGAAGAAATTCTTAAATGGTACCATTATTGGTTAATTAAAGGGTTAAGCAGTTTTGAGATAAAGATTCAACAATATACCGCTTTAGGTCAATTTAGCTTGGGAGAAAGTTTTAGTTTGGCTGATGTTTGTTTAATACCCCAAGTATATAATTCTTTGCGCTATAAATTACCGATGACAGATTATCCTAGAATAATGGATATATATAAATATTGTCTAAATTTAGAATTTATTATGCAGGCAAAGCCGGAGTAATAATTAAGGCCGATAAGAATACATTTGTGAAAAAGAGTAAGGTTGATAAGCTTCTTCGGTTTTTTGAATACGGATAGATTTAAGTTCACTTTCGTCAATTAAATCCAGATCTGGTTTCACTGTGGGTAAAGACGTATTTAATACTACAGGTTTAGCATCTTTTTCTATTTCCCCTATGGGCTTAGCGGTAGATCGAGAAATAGATTTATCTTTTTTTGTTAGATCTTTATGGCTTAAGACTTTATTCACAATTCCCAGATCTTTAATATCTAATCTACCAGAGGCATATTCTAGCTCTAACCAGCTAACTAAGTATTCATAAATAGCGGCTTTGTAATCACGTTTTGCTCGATAAAGATCACTGATTCTTTCTAGAATAACTACATACGTTCTATCGCCTATTTCAAAATTGGCTTTATTTGCATCTAAAGAAACTTGGGCTGCTATAACTGCTTGTTCCAGTGCTTTGATTCTTTCTTTACCACTGGCAACTGCACGATAATATTTTGAAATTTGCGCTTGGGCATTTCGATATGCTTCTAAATATAAAGCATCTGCGCGATGATACAAAGCTCTTGCTTTATCTGTTTTTGCTACGGTACCATAGGGGTTTAAATTAGGGCTTACAACATCTAAACTTACGTAAAACACATTAACAAATTGTCGTTGGCTGATTATAGCAGCATCTCTAATTAACCTTCCATCACTTCCTCTAAGTTTAGCAGTTAATTGAGCTGTCGGTAAAAAATCACCTTTTGCAATACTGATGTCTTTACTAGCAACAAGACGATTGGCATTGGCAACTTGCATATCAAGATTATAGCGCTTGGCTAAATTGAGCCAATCGTCTATAGATTTTGGATTTAGATCAGGTAAATTAAATTTTTCAGCTAGAATAGCCAAGGCAGGAACTTGTACATCTATAATTTCTTGTAGTTCTTCGCGTAAATTATTAACGTTCGTACGTGCTTCAATAAGATCAGCGTTAATTATGTCAAGATTTGCTTTTACTTGATCAAGATCAGCAATAGTAATTTCACCTACCTCAAGTCTAGCTTGGGCCTGATCCTGGAGCTCTTTGGTTGATTCATATTGCTTTTCAAAAAACTCTACATTGTCTTGCGCGGCTAAAATATTTAAATAAGCTTTGCTTACTCGAATTACCAAATCTTGATTAGCGGTATACAAAGTTTTTTCAGCTGAACTAATCAACGGCTCTGATCGAAAATACGTGTTCCATTTTGCCCAATCAAAGATAACTTGATCTAATCGTAAGTCATAATATTTTGAATAAAATCTAAGAGGCTTCTTAATATGTGTTATTCTATTGATTCCACGGAAAACTGTAAGATTAACTTGCGGTAGTAAATCACTACGATTAATATACTCCT
>JAGOUU010000039.1 GCA_018061105.1 Gammaproteobacteria bacterium | reverse complement strand
CTCGATCTATAAAAGGCGCTCAGCACAGAGTCGAGGGGCTGCATTTTGAGATCAGAAAGCAATTATTAGAATATGATGACATAGCTAATGAACAAAGAAAAATTATTTATGATCAACGCGATTACCACATGGCTTCTGAGAATGTTCATGATACTGTAATAGCCATAATAGAGAGTATTTTAAAAAACTTAATATATAAACATATGCCACCAGATGCTTTAGAAGAGCAATGGGATTTACCAATTTTACAGAAAGAATTGGCAAATTTTTATCATATAGAAATAGACTTACAATCTCTTTTAGACAAGCAGCCTAATATTACTGCAGAAGAGTTGGCTAATAAAATAGTCAAAATGGCCATAGATTCTTATCAGAGTAAACAAGCCAATTTTGATAATCAGGTGATCTATCAAATAGAAAAAAGCGTGTTACTACAGGTTTTAGATAATCAGTGGAAAGATCATTTGGTTGCTATGGACTATTTACGGCAATCAGTTGGTTTGCGTGGTTATGCTCAAAAAGATCCTCGTCAAGAATATAAACGAGAATCTTTTTTCTTATTTGAGTCATTGTTAGAAGCTTATCGACAAGAAGTGTGCAGTGTATTGCTTCATTATAATATGTTTTCGGCAGAGCAATTAGAGCAATTAGAAAGTCATAAAAGAGCTCAGCTCGACAGAGAGCGAGAATCTATGCAGTTACAGCATAGTAACCCTGATTCTGTCTATACAAATAATAGCGATGATAACCAGACAGAAGGTGACACAGAATACAGTAATGAAAGTAAATTACAACCAGTTCGGCGTGAGCATCCCAAAATTGGTCGTAATGATAAATGTTTTTGTGGCTCTGGTCATAAATATAAAAATTGCCATGGTTTAGTAAGCTCGACATCGTTTACTTAATATAAATATTAAGATGAAAAAGATTCATGCGGCAATAGGGATTATTTTTAATCAAGATACTCAAAATATTCTGGTTACCAAGCGTCGATCTGAGCAAGTTTATGCTGGCTATTGGGAGCTACCCGGTGGTAAAATTGAAATTAATGAAAGTTCTCTTATTGCTGTAGTAAGAGAACTTAAAGAAGAGCTGGGTATTACAATTATTACAGCAGAGTTTTTAAATACAGTTAATTATCAATACCCAGAATTTTTAGTTACTCTTGAGGTTTTTAAAATCACTGATTATTCTGGAATTGCCCATGGTCGAGAAGGGCAAGAGATTACTTGGGTTGATCTAAAAAATATTAATAATATTTCGCCGCTACTACCAGCCAGTCAAGATATATTATCACTACTAATATAATTAAACTTATTGTATACTTATAGGATTATAGTTTACATAAAAGTTTATATATTTGGTTAGAGGTTATGTCAGAGTTATTGCTTGATAATATGGTAACTTATTATCATCCCTTAAATGAAAAAATTCGAGTATTTTTGAGAGTTGAATATCTTTGGCAAGAGATTGATTATTTCATTAGTCAAAAAAATAATGCTTCTTGTCTTATAGTTCTACAACATTTACTAAGTTTATTAGATATTATCGAAAGATTCGATCTACGTTCAGAAGCAATTAAATATTTAGATCGTCTAGTCGAGAAGTTTTTTAAAATGCGCAGCCAGCCCAATGTGGATAGCGATAAAGTAAATGAGATTATTCAAGATTTAGGCTCCTTATCTAAAAGTTTAAAGATTACCGTGGGTAAGACTGCAACAGTTTTATCTAGCAATGAATGGCTGAATATAATTAGACAAAAAATGTTATTACCAGGTGGTTTGTCTGGATCGGATTCTCCTTTTCTAAAACATTGGCAGCAATTCAGTGTCAATCAAAAAATAAAACAGATTCTAGCTTGGAGAGAAGAACTTTCTTTATTAGCAAATGCTATTAATCAAATACTATTTTATATACGCGAAACTTCTATTAGTACTGAAGTAACTGCTGAAGCAGGGGCATATCAAAAAGTTATCGAGAATCAATTTGAGCCACAATTATTAATAATTACTTTCCCATCTGATTATAATATTTACCCTGAAATCAGTGGCAACCGTTACAGAATTGCTATTCGTTTTCTTCAAAGTGATTTAATAAGTAAAGCTATACCATACACTCATTTAGTTAATTTTAATTTAGCTGTTTGTTGGTAAAAAAGATTATTTTTTATATTTTTATGGATGGTCTGGGCTCGCGGAAGTTTCTCGCTCTGAGCTCCGTAAAAATAACAGTGGGGTAGCTGGGACAGGGGAGGGAGATGCAGCATCAGTAGGAGGAGTAGGGCTGGGAGCAGGGGTAACGTGTGCAGAAGGCTGGCTAACATCGTCGTGGGTTTCTTGCTCAAGAGGTATCGTTACCGCAGCAGTATAAGCATTCAGGATGTAATCACCTATCTGTAACGGATGTATATAAGCTAATATAAGTATGAAACGTTGAAACACTTCTCTGCCTACAAGTGCCTGATAATTCATCAATTCAGAACGGTAATGAAACAAAATGCAGAAATGATTAAACAATTCTTCTCTTGTTGCGCGTCTCAGTATATTATGTGTCACTTTTGTTGTTACTAAAGTAAAAGCTACGTTACGGCAACGCTCTGTTGATAATATTAATTCCCAGGTTTCTCTAACTTCAACATTTTCCTCTCCTTCTGCTTGCTCTTGTTCTACTCGTTGTGCAACATGATTTCTAATCCATCTTGGAATCCGGCATCCCATTCCTATTAAGTATTCAGCTGTAATGCTATCATAGCTAGCAAGAGCTATAGTGATTATTGAATAAGGTAATAAATTTCTATGTGATCTTGAATATCTATATTTTCCGCATACGGTCGCACCAGCCTCTATAAGCAAGTCTATATATTTTAACTTCCCATAACGAGTTGCGACGCCCAAAGGTGTATAAAGATTTTGAAATATTAAATTTATTGGTGCGCGAGCTTCAAGCCATGCTTCTATAAAAGTGTTGCATAAAAGCTCTTCGATTTCATGAGTGACTCCGCCTTGAGCACGAAATGCATCTATATCCTGTTCAGTAAAATCACCAAGACACCTTATTAGAGCAATGTGTCGGGGTGATAAGATAGTACGTATATTTTCATCGTACACTGGTACTATATCATCTTGACCAAGGGCATTTATAAGATCAATTAATATTTCAGGATCTTCAACCATGGGAAATATTTCTAAATGAGTTAAACGACTTATTTCATCTAAAAAAGGTTGTGAGAAGGGCATGTTACTTCCGTTTTTATTTACCGTTTTTATTTACTTAGTTTGGCAGTATATAGCCAGTCAGCATGTTTGTCAAGCTAGATAACTTCTTGATAAGCTTGAGGATTTAGTATGCTACATTTTTGAGTAAATCAAGTGCAACCTATTAACTTCATTCTCTAGATGAGAGAGATCTTTAATATTTTCAATAATATCATCCGCTAATTTCAGTCTCTCTGAGCGGCTAATCTGTTGTTTAATAACTGCTTCAATATGTTCTTTAGGCTGTTTATCCCGTAATTGTCCACGTTCGATTTGCGTTTCTTCATTACAATCAACCACTAAGACGCGGTTAATAAACTTATTTTGATCTAAATACGCTTGATCTACTAGGGGGACTAAAAGCATACAGTAATGTATTTTTTTACTAGCGATCTGATTATTATATTCACATAATTTAATTTGATTTTTCATTTCAAAATTAATTGCCGGATGCAATAATTGTTCAAGCCATTTTTTTTGCTTGGGATTTGTGAAAATTAATTCTCGTAATTTGCGGCGATCTAAGCTGTTATCAGTAGTTAAGATGTTCGGTCCAAATTTATTTGTAATTTTAGTTAACAGGGTAGAGCCGGGTAAAACCAGATCTTTACCTATTTGATCAGTGTCTATAATAGGAATATGGTATTTTTTATGAAATAAATCTGCGACAGAATTTTTTCCACTAGCGATACCGCCTGTTATAATAATAATCTTCATATTATAAACTTAAAAATTTAAATAAATTAGGGTACATTAATACTAACCAGCCACCAAAAACTAAGTATGGACCAAAAGGGAATGGTTTATTTAAAATATTATGATTATATTTTACGTATTTTACAAAATGATTAGTTATTGTGATTATTATACCCGTTATAGAAGCAATAATAAGTATAGGTAATATATTATATAATCCTAGCCAAGCTCCAAATAAAGCTGCAAGCTTAAAGTCTCCATAACCAAACCCTTCTTTGCCTGTACTTAATTTAAATACCCAATAAATTGTCCAAAGTAATCCGTAGCTTAATACAGCAGCTAGTATAGCAGATTCTATAGGAACAATTTTATAGTCAGTGATATTGGTTAATAACCCAAGCCATAGACCCATGTAACTTAAACTATCAGGTATAATCATATAGTTATAATCTATAGTAGCAATTATGATTAAAATAAAACTTAAAAATAATATAATTAAACCCAAAGGCGTAAAGCCATATTTTACTAACACTAAAATGCCCATTAAAACAGTCAAAAATTCTATAATAGGGTATTGCCAAGAAATAGATTGACGACAATGGCGGCATTTGCCGTGTAACAGTAAAAAGCTAATCAGGGGAATATTGTCTTTTGCTAAAATTTGTTGTTTACAATTAGGGCAAAGAGATCGAGCTGGCTTAATAAGATTTATATTATGTGCATTCGATACAGATAGATTGTTATTTATTTCAGAGTTAAGAAATTCTTTACAGTCTTGTTGCCAGTTTGTAAAAATAATCAGAGGCAGTCTGTAAATAAGCATATTTAAAAAACTGCCAATTAATAAAAAAAATACTGATAATATGATTATAAAAACAGTTGAATAGGATAAATATAATTGGTTTAAATAGTCAAATATAATCACTTTACACGACCGATCCTAAGGTAAATATTGGTAGATACATAGCAATAATTAAGCTCCCTACAACTATACTTAAGACTACTATAATTACTGGCTCAATAATGCTACTTAAATTTTCCACAGTGTTATTAACATCCTCTTCGTATAATTCTGCTAGTTTTAATAACATTTCATCCAGAGTACCTGAGCTTTCGCCTATGGATACCATTTGGATTATCATATGATTAAATATATCGCTATTGTGCATAGCACGATTAAGCGACTGCCCACTTTCTACTTCTTCTTTGATATCAGTAATAGCCTGGCGATAAACTTCGTTGTCTACCACGATGGCTGAAGCAGGTAAGCAGTTTAATAAGGGTATCCCAGATTTTAACATAGTATTAAGAGTTCTGGTAAATCGTGCTAGACAAATATTATTGACTATTTTGCCAATCAAAGGTAATTTAAGTAACAGATTATCTATAAAGGTTTTTGCTTTTTTTGAAGATTGGACATATTTGCTTCCGAAATAACCCGCGGTTACTGTACCAACTAAAATATAAAACCAATAGGCTTGTAGCCAACGAGAGACATCTAAAATCATTTGTGTGAACCATGGTAATTTTGCATTGAAGTTTGCAAACATGCTTTCAAATTGTGGTACTACATAGATTAATAAAATAACAGTTACAGCTAAAGATACTATGAGTACAGCTGAAGGATAAAATAACGCTTTTTTAAATTTTGCTCGCAATTTTTCAATTTTTTCTTGGTGCTCGGCGACTCTTATAAGCATAACATCTAATGTACCTGTACTTTCGCCGACAGCTAATAAATTTCTAAATAGTGAATTAAATTGTTTAGGATATAAAGCTAATGATTCTGAAAAACTATGACCACTTTCAATAGAAGAGCGTATTTGTGTTAGCATCTCAGAAATTTTAGGATTATCAGCAGCTCGGATACAGACATCGAGACTTTGTATTAATGGCACCCCTGAAGCTAACATTGTTGCTAACTGTCTTGTGAGAAGTGTAATTTCAACAACTTTAATAGAGCTTTTACCAAATTTAATGTTTTTGCTTTTGTAAATTTTTTTTACGGTAATTCCTTCACCTTTTAATTGAGCTTTTACGGCTGAAACAGTTTTCCCCCGGCATTCACCTTTTATTTTTTTACCACGACTGTCTATTCCAGTGTAATTATAACTATATAAATTTGAAGTTTTTTTACTACTTCGCTTTAATTTATTGACTGTAGATGGTGTACTCATAATTTTATTTATATTGAATATTAAAAATTAAGCATTTTTAGTGACTCTATTTACTTCTGATAGCGATGTTACACCCTTGGCGACTTTTCTTAAACCTGCTTGACGTAATGATAAAATATTTTCAATTGTAGCTTGGCGTTTGATATCGATAGCGCTACCGCCGTTCAGAATAATTTCTTGCATTTCTTTAGAAATAAGCATGGTTTCATATATTCCTATGCGTCCAGCATATCCGCTATGGCAGTTTTCACAATTATTTGGATTAGCTTTAAAGATTTCATTACTATCATCGATAAATTCTTTAGGAAAATTTTCTTGTGTTAAGACTTCTGCAGGAAGTTGTTCAACTATTTTACAATTATTACACAATTTACGAATTAAACGCTGTGCAATAATCATACTTATCGCTGTTGCCATATTATAAGACGGAATGCCCATGCTAATTAAACGGCCTAAAGTCTCAGAGGCGCTATTTGTATGTAAAGTAGAGAGTACTAAGTGACCAGTTTGGGCAGCTTTAATAGCTATCTCAGCTGTTTCTAGATCTCTGATTTCTCCTACCATCATGACATCAGGATCTTGCCGTAAAAAACAACGCAAAGCGGAGGCAAAAGTTAAACCAATTTTATTATTCACCTGAACCTGGTTAATACCAGGCAAATATATTTCTATGGGATCTTCAGCAGTTGATATATTTCTGCTATTAGTATTTAAAATATTCAATGCAGTATATAAAGATATCGTTTTACCGCTACCAGTTGGACCAGTTACTATTATAATACCTTGAGATTTGTTTAGGGCTTTTAGAAATAATTCTTTTTGATCTTCTTCATAGCCTAAATCATCAATACCCATTTGGGCTTTTGTTGGATCTAATATACGAACGACAATCTTTTCACCAAATAAAGTGGGACAGGTGCTCATACGAAAATCAAAAGTTTTTCCATCGGCATTAAAATTGAATCTACCATCTTGAGGTATACGTTTTTCAGAGATATCAAGATTTGACATAACTTTAAGACGGGAATTAATTTGATTAGCATTATCTATAGGAAGATTAGCAATTTCTGTTAATAAACCATCACAGCGAAAACGAATGCGTAATTTATCTTTATAGGGTTCAAAATGTATATCGGATGCTTTATTTTTTAATGCTTCTAATAAGATTTTATTGATATATTTTACCAGGGGACTATTTTGAATATCTTCTGATCCAGCGAGATCAGAACTTAGTTCATTAAAATTTATAAAGCTTAGATCTTTATTAATAATTTGTGCTTTAATAAATTTCTTTAATTTATTAATGTCGTTTCGATGCATTAACATTGCTTGGGTATTTAGCCCTGTCTGAAATTGATAGGCACTAAGAGATGTATAATCATTGGGATCATTGACGGCTATATATAAATGCCCTTTTTTTTCAAAAACAGGAGCAGCTTCATATTTATCTAATAACTCGTTATTTGTATATTTATAAGGGATGTCTTTTGTATCAAGCTCATCAAATTCCATGACGCTAAGGCCATATTGTTCATTGGTAATTTGATTTAACTTTTCTTTTGATAATAAAGAAGTTTCTAATAATAAGCTAATAACAGATTTATTATTCTTGGTAGATAAGTTACCCAACTCCTTTAGTTGTTCAAGTTCTATATGGTATTTTGCATGTAACTCATGTAAAAGTTGTTTATTATTTGTACTGGTTAGATCATTTAGAAAATTATTATTGCCAGTTTGAGCACTCTGAGTATTTTTATTTTCTGGATTTACCTGTTTAGCGCCACTATTATCTTGCATAAATTTTTCTTATAAGCGTATATTTAATTTTTATTACTAAAATAAGTATACTATAGAGTTTAAATTAATTATAATACACAAATTGTAGTATGAAAATCAAAATCACAAATTAGTATCGTAAGATCAATGAGTAAGCATCATATTAGACCTTTTTTAAAGTGGCCTGGCCGAAAGTTTAATCTTCTAAATAGATTAGACGAGCATTTTATGAAATTTAAAAATTACGAATCTTTTGCAGAGCCTTTTTTGGGATCGGCAGCAGTATTTTTAAATACAGATTATAAAAATTATTATCTCAACGACCGTAATGAAGATTTAATCAATTTATATTTATATCTTGTTCATGATCAAAAAAAGTTCATAAAAACTTGTAGTAAATATTTTCAAACTTCTAATAATAAAGCAGATCCATATTATGAATTAAGAAATGAGTTCAATAATCTGGCATCATCAATTAAAAAGTCTGCTATTTTTTTATATCTCAATAGACATGGTTATAACGGACTTTGTAGATATAACAGTAACGGTAAATATAACGTTCCGTTTGGGGATTATAAATCAGTAGAGCTACCGGTATTGTCAATGGATTTTTTTAGCAATAAAGTAAAAAATACAAACGTTAAGATTACTTGTCAAAATTTTACTGAATGTTTTGAGGATTTACCTGCTAACACACTAGTTTATTGTGACCCACCTTATGTACCATTGTCAGATACGGCTTCTTTTACAAAATATTTCAAGGCTGATTTTAATTTCTCGGAGCAAGAAAAACTAGTAGAACTGGTTATCCTAGCCGCTAACAATAAGATAAGTAGTATTATTTCTAATCATGATTTATTATTAACGAGAAAGTTATATACAAATGCACAAATTTTCTCGTTCCCTGTTCAGCGTAATATTAGCTGTAAAGTAAACCAAAGAAAACCAGTAAAAGAACTATTGGCTATTTATGATTATATGATTATATGATTATATGATTATATAATTATAATTAATTATTTAGAGCTGGTTTTAGATTCAGTTTGTGTGATTTTTAGTAAAATTTTATCTAAAATAAATCTTGGTAAAATTCTTACTAAAAGTCTAAATAAATAAGTTGGGAATGTTACGCTGTAACGAGCATAAGGGCGTCTGGCTTTAATAATTCTAACAACTTTTTTTGTAATAGCATGATGCGTCATTTCAAAAATATTAGATGCAGTTTGTTTGTTATAATAAGCTTGCATATTTTGATACTGTTGAAAATGAGGGCTGGCTTGTGGATTAATATATTTATTAAATATATCATGTGATGTATTTCTAAAATTACTCCTGATTGGCCCGGGTTGTATAATACTGACGCTGATAGGTGTATCATAAAGTTCTAATCGTAAAGCATCCATTAAGCCCTCTAAAGCAAATTTAGAAGCAACATAAGCTCCGCGGTACTTTAAGCTGATAAAACCCAAGATTGAACTGGTAACAATAATTTTGCCACGACCTTGTTCTCGCATAATAGGTAAGACTTTATTGGTTAATTCTAATAAGCCAAATACATTGGTATCAAATTGTGCCATTATGGCGCTTTTAGTAAGATCTTCCACGGCTCCAACTTGTCCATATCCGGCATTATTAAATAATATATCTAAAGTTCCACCTGTTTGATTTAAAATATTTTCTAAAGCTAAATTTATTGAATTGCTGTCAGTGACATCTAATTGTAGACTATTTAATCCTAACTTTTTAAGTTTATTGATATCATCTAGTTTACGAGCAGTAGCAAAAACTTGATATCCTAGTTTGTGAAGATCTAAAGCGACGCCCAGCCCAATGCCAGTAGAGCAGCCAGTGATTAGTATTGATTGAGGAGATTTATTCTGCATAATCATTAATTTTATTGTTATTAAATATTAAAATATTACAGTATTAAAGCAGCAGCAACTTTGCGATGTTCACCTGCTAGTAGATTATAGGTGCGACAGGCGCTAAGTGTAGACATGACTTCAAAGGGTATTTTAGATAAATACAATGGCTCTAAGATGTGATAAGGTAGCGGCTCTAATTTGTCTCCAATGCCTAAAATAATAATCTCAGGTTTATAGGTTAAAAGTTGAGTTATATCTTCTTTAGTTAGTTTTGTATGGCTATCAGGACCCCAGTTTTCAATGATCTGGTTAAATAATACTATCAGACTTGTTGACAGACTTGTTGAAATTGCTTTTTGATCTTTATCAAATTTGCTAACTACGGTTATTTCTGACTTTTTTTGGTCAAAACTTTTAATATAAATTGGGTGATCAAAATTATCAGCTCGAAACTGCATAGTTGTTAGTTAATTTAGTAATTTATTATGTATAAGCTTTTATTATATAATTATTTCATTGATTTGTTAATTTATATATGCTCGCTATACTGTATTATGTGTTGACTTTTTTTGTGAACACAAAATGATGTAAATTGAGTGATTACTTATTGATTAAGTTTTAGATATATGTAATTATCATTTTGTACTGTTAAGGTATTAGCGTGGTTTTATTAAATATTAGTTTTAGTTGCAAGATATATTTATATATTAAGTAAGCTAAGTATTAGGTAATATTTTAATGCAATACTTGCATTAAAAAAAATTATAAGCTAGTCTTTAATCAAGCTATCTGCCGGAGTATCAATGCGGTATGTCAATGCTGTACTGAGATGGTATGACGCTTATTGAATATTTAATAAGCAAGCTTTACAAACTAAACTGGCGATACTTTTTTGCCAGAGTTAATTAACTTTTGTTGCAAATATTTAGAAAAAGGTTAGGAGAACATTTCATGGAAAAAAGTTCAAAGCTGAAAGTCGTAGGGTTAACTCTAGCTGGCTTAAGCGTTTTAGTATCTGGTTCAGCTCTCGCCGCCAGTTTAAAAGTAGGTGGTGCAGTTCAAACAGATTTTGCATGGTTTGATGATGATGTAAGTCATCCAAACAGAGTCCTTGGCTATGGTGCGGGTAATTTAGGTTTTGATAACCAATCTAATGTTAGTTCAGCTGATGTGTATTTACGTGGTACTTTAGTTGATCGTTGGGTCTACAATTTAAGTGTTAGCCACGTTATGAGAGATGGCAGAGCAGGTGATGATTCTGCTTATCTTGATCAAAGACGTAATGGACCTTATGTATTAGATGCATGGGTAGGTTGGGACAGATTTGATCCATGGGCACGTTTCTCTATGGGGCGTATGAATGTATCTCAAGGTTTAGAAAATACTGGTAATCGTTCTGCTTATACATTTATAGCTCCTGCAGCTGGTCAAAGATCATTTGTTGTTGGTCGCGCTGATGGTCTTACAATGGAAGGTAACCCAACTCGCTGGTTAGGGTATCAAATGGGTGCATATTTCCACACTACAAATGCAGGTGCTCAAGGTGCAGCTCCAGGTACAGCGGCTAATATCGACACTAGCTCACAAGTCGTAGTATCTAATGTTGGTAATCACATGGGTATGTATTCAGCTCGTGCATTCGTTCAGCCTTGGGTTTTACCGGGTCGTGTAATGCATTTAGGTGGTAGTTACTCTATGGTTAATACAAAGGGTGACGTTTCTTTAAATGCTGCTCCAGGTGGCTATTTCAATAATTCTAATGCACAGTTAGTACGCTTAAGCTCTGCCAATGGTGCAGCTCTAGCAAGAAATGGTGTGCTTAAGAGGACAGATGGTTACGATGTATGGGGTTTTGAAGGCTTAGGGGTGTGGGGTCCATTCCATGTTCAAGCTGAATACACACATTTCAAATTAGACTTAGCTAATGCTGCTAAAACAGATCTTGTTACTAACAATGCGGGCGCTGTTACAGATGAGCTAAAAGCTAATGGTTGGTACGTTCAAGGTTCTTGGATGTTAACTGGCGATACTCGTCATTATGATCCAGTTTCTGGTACTCTTGGTAAAGTTAAGCCACGTCATGCTAAATGGGGTGCTTGGGAATTAGCTGGTCGTTATGACAAAGTTAATTTTGCAAAAACTGCTAACGTAACTGGTGCTACTTCTACTGCTACTACTTTCTGCGGTGATCTTGGATCAGTAGGCGGTGCGACTGGTTGTACAAATGGTGGTAAAATGACCGATTGGACTTTAGGCTTAAACTGGTATGCTAATAGCAACGTTAAATTAATGGCTAACTATACTTGGGCTGAAGGTAAATATGCTGAAGCTGCTGGTGATTTAGGTCCAAATTTTGGTGCTCGTGCTCATGACCGAAGTAATCATTCTAAGCGTTCTGTGGATGTATTCGCAGTTAAAGGTCAAGTAGACTTTTAATTGATTAATACCTAATCAGTAGAAAACCCTCTTCTTGAGGGTTTTTTTATTTTATTTTTAATATTTTTTAAATTGACTTAAGGCATGTATCTATGATGTACTGATGCTATCTAAAGTAATATTATCGAATAGTAAGGAGATTTCATGGAGTGGAAATTGCAACTACACAGATTTAGTATAATAGGATTAACTACAGCAGGGCTAATGTTTTGTAATTTGATGTTGGCTGATAGTTTAAAAGTAGGTGGTGGAATTCAAACAGATTTTGCTTGGTTTGATGATAGCGTTCAGCACTCAGATAAACGTGTTGGTTCACGTAATTTGAGTTTTGATAATCAATCAAATGTGTCCGTCGCTGATCTGTATTTTCGTGGCAGATTATTAAATGATTTCGTGTATAACTTAAGTGTCTATAATAATTTATTTGATAGAAACCAATTTGGTTTAGTCGAAGATGAGTCCCATCATAGGAGATTGACTCGTATGGTAGGGCGTAGAAATGGACCAAGTATATTAGATGCCTGGGTTGGCTGGGATCGTTTTGATCCCATGGCCCGGTTCTCAGTTGGTCGAATGAATGTTTCGCAGGGTTTGGAAAATACAGGTAATCGCTCCGCTTATACTTTTGTTTCACCAGCAGCTGGTCAACGATCATTTAAAGTTGGGCGCGCAGATGGTGTAACAATGGAAGGTAACCCAACTCGTTGGTTAGGGTATCAAGTAGGAGCTTTTAAGCATACTACTAATGCTAATGCAGTAGGTGCTGAACAAGGGCAAGGTGCAAATATAGATCCTTCGTCACAAGTTGTTGTATCTAACGATGGTAATCATCTGTCAATGTTTTCTGCAAGAGCTTTTGTACAACCTTGGGTTTCGTCAGGCCGTCTTTTGCATTTAGGGGGTAGTTATTCTTATGTCGGAACAAGAGGAGATGTTTCTTTAAACGCAGCTCCTGGTGGGTATTTTAATACCTCTAATTCTCAATTAATAAGACTATCTTCAGCGCGTGGGCCAGCTAGAGTGGATAATAATTTTAACCCTAGAACTGGTGGTTATGTGCATTGGGGGGCTGAAGGTTTATGGACTTGGGGACCTGTGCATGTACAATCTGAATACTCGGATTTTAAGCTTACTTTGAAAAATTTGGCTAAAGATAGTTCTGACACGACTGGAGCCCAGGTTCTTAAAGATAATTTCGGTACCTCTGTTGGCGATTATATTAACGCAAATGGTTGGTATGTCCAAGCTGGTTGGGTAGTGACAGGAGAAGCACGCCATTATGATCCTGTTTCTGGTACGTTAGGTAAACTTAGTCCAAGATATAAAATGGGGGCAGTTGAAGTTGCTGGCCGTTATGATAGAGTTAATTTTGATGACACTGTGAATACTACCGGTTTAACTATTTTTCCAACATCTTTTTGCGGCGATCA
The DNA here is from genome assembly GCA_018061105.1 of Gammaproteobacteria bacterium. Lineage (GTDB taxonomy): Bacteria > Pseudomonadota > Gammaproteobacteria > JAGOUU01 > JAGOUU01 > JAGOUU01. The sequence continues at coordinate 668 of JAGOUU010000039.1, read as the reverse complement.
AGCCTCTGTGTCAACAAATATTAATTCAATGGGGTGTACTAGTGGTGGTAGAATGTCAGATTGGACATTGGGTCTAAACTGGTACCCTAACAGAAACGTTAAGTTAATGGCTAACTATACATTAGCTAAAGCTAGATATGCAAAAACAGCTAGCGGAGAAGGGCCCGATTTTACTTCTCAAGCTCATCCTCATCCTATAAGAAATCATGCTGAACGTAAGGTCGATGTATTTGTAGTAAAAGGACAGGTTGATTTTTAGTGCCTATAAATAATCTTAAATTGTTTTAAATAAGCCCTCTTATCGAGGGCTTTATTTTGCACTATACTGAATATAATATATTTAATTTATTACATAGACTCTATAGTCTGAGAACTTTATGATTAGAAGTTATAAAATAATATTGTTATTATTTTTCACAATAACAATAAATACTCAAGTGCACGCCTCTCAAACAAGTTACGAGCCAGCTTACTTAGGTAAAAAAGACGCTGTTAAGCTAAAAGATGCTACGAATTCAAAAAATACAAAGTCCCAGCAAATTAGTGAAAAAGATTTTTCTGAAAAACTAATTGATGACGCTGATAAGGTTAAAAATACTGAGAATACTGATATTGCTGATACAGAATCATTAACTATAGAAGAAAAAAATTATCCCGACCCTTATGAG
>JAGOUU010000105.1 GCA_018061105.1 Gammaproteobacteria bacterium | reverse complement strand
CAATAGAAGCAATAGGGGCAGCAGTAGTATCAAAAACCAAACTCGGTTTCAACACTGGCACAGCTGCTGAATCAGGAGACCGCGCTGGTGCAGGAGTTGTCGATTCAAGTGAATACTTTTGCTTACAATAAGAAATAAACTTATTAATCTTGTAATAAGCATTTACAGTTAAAACATATAAACTACTCGCAATAACTGTACCAAAAGCTTGTCCTAAAATTATTTCACTATAAGGAAACCAATAAAAACCTGCTAAGCCACCAGTAAGATAGCCCATAAAAATAGTCGGGATTAGTAAAGCAATTTGATAAAGCTTATGTCTTAACTTAGGATTTTCTAAAGAAAATACTTTGTCTTTTGATGCGCGTTCAATTTTTTGTCCTATCTTAAGCCCAACAGCTCCTGTAAATAACATAAATATTATGCCAAAAGTAGCACTACACCATATTAAAGAAGAAGAAAATAATAAGGTGTTGACTAAGGTACCAATCATTACACCAGTTAACAACCCAGATATGGCAAATAAATTGGCTAAGACTTTTCCGGTAGTCGAATTATGATAAAGAGATTTATTATTATTCAAAACGCCACCTAGAATTAAACCTGCTACCAAACCTAAATTAACTCCTACAAACCAACCTAAGGGACCAAAAGGGATACCTAAACAAGCTCCAATAATCATGAACATAAACCCACCAGCCAATGTCATAAAGGCTTTAGGGCTTTTAGAGCCAGTTAATTTAAGCACTGTGAAAACAATCAATCCAGCAAACGCACTACCAAAAGCAATACAGCATAGCAGCATTAAATTTATAGGAATAAATGACGCTAGTAAAAAGAGAAATGGTCCAATGGCGGCCCCTCCCCAAAGACCTCCTAGCGCTATGCCTAAGACTACTGCTACAGAGCGAAAAAAGGTTTCTACATTATTAGTCCAGTTACGGTTTACAAAATAGCCAATTACAGCAAAAATAGCCCCGCCAAAAATAGTAAATAATAATACATAATTTAAAGAAGCAAAAACTCCTATTGCCTGGCCTAATAGGACCCCAATAATCATTGTGAGGCTAGCGCAAACCACACCAGTAGGACTTAATTTCAATTTGTTTTTTAGTTTCTTGACGATTCCGGCAGAATATGAGTTGACTGACATATTAATAACATCTCTATACAACTAACACTGTTATAAGCTTTGTATTATACAGAAAATGCTGTTAATATTCTAAGGTTAATACAAAAAAGCATAATATTTTACCATTAATTAAATTAGCCCTGTACAGTCGTTATTTAAAGCATAGAAAAAATGCCCCAAACTAAATCCACCCCTGATACTATTTACTCAAATACACATAAAATTCAACAAGATCAAATAGATAACCGAGTCATCCAGATCTTAGCAAAATTACAGCAAGCAGAATTTCTAGCCTATATAGTCGGAGGCGGAGTTAGAGATTTAGTTTTAGGTTTCAAACCGAAAGATTTCGATATAGTAACTAATGCTACACCGGAACAGATCCGAGGATTATTTAAAAATAGTCGGATTATAGGCAAAAGATTCCGACTTATTCATATATTCTATGGCCGAGATATTATTGAAGTCGCCACTTTTCGGGCGGCTCCCAAAGTAACCCACCCAGATCATCAACATCCTGATCATTTAGCTATAGATGGCCAAATAATTCGAGATAACATCTATGGTACCCTAGAAGAAGATATATGGCGGCGAGACTTTACTATCAACGCTCTCTACTATGATCCTATTTCAGATCAAATAATTGATTATTGTAATGGCTATGCTGATCTTAAAAATCATCAAATTCGAGTCTTAGGGGATCCCATAATAAGATACCGAGAAGATCCGGTTAGAATGCTAAGAGCCTTAAGGTTTTCTGCTAAATTAGATTTTAATATTGAATCTACGACATTAAAGCCACTATCAGATAAATCTTTTCATGAGTTGTTAAATAATATACCCCCTGCTCGCTTATTTGAAGAATACAGTAAATTATTTTTAACAGGTCATGCAGAAAAAAGCTTTCTTATTTTAAAACAACATAAATTAATTCATAAATTATTTCCGTTTACTGCTACGAATCAAATGGACTCAGAGTATCCACAGCATTTATTATTCTTACACCGAGTTCTTGAAAATACTGATCGAAGAATACAAAATAATTTACCTATTAATCCGGCTTTTTTGCTAGCAGCTTTTTTATGGCACCCGTTACAATTACAACATCGGGAATTTCAAACTAGCAACAATAGCCGTGAACACTCTTGGCGACTAGCTGCACATAAAATAATTAAAAAACAAAATGGTCATTTAGCTATTCCAAAAAGATTTACTCAAATTATGGAAGAGATATGGTATCTACAAAGACTATTTAATAAAACAAGAAAAAAAGCTGTGCATAAAGCAGCAACTCATCCAAAGTTTCGAGCTGGTTTTGATTTTCTTTTGATTCGATCCGAACTTGAAAATATTAATACTAAACTATTAAAATGGTGGCAAGAGTACGAAGCTGCAAATGCTGAGCAAAGATCTCAGATGCTAGCTAATTATTCTGAGAATTAAAAAACCATAATGAACTATCAATCAATTTTCCCAGCTTTTATATCTCTAGGAAGCAATCAAAAAAATCCTAAAAAACAATTATTTACTGCTATTAAATCTATTAAAGCTAATAAATATATAACTCTGTTAAAACAATCATCTTTCTTTGCTACTAAACCCTATGGTTATTTAAATCAGCCAGATTTTATTAATGCAGTAATTAAAATTCAAACTAGTTTAACCTGTGAAAAATTATTAACTTTTCTAAAAGAAATCGAACAGCAGCAACAAAGAGTAAAAACCATCCATTGGGGACCAAGAACTCTCGATCTAGATATCTTATGTTACGCAGATTGTATAATAGATCTCCCCTATCTAAAAGTTCCGCATCCTGATCTTAAAAACCGTATTTTCGTATTAGAGCCCTGGGTTCAAATTGCACCTGATTGGGCTCTTCCAGATGGCAGCGTAATTAGCGATCTATATTATAAATTAATCTCACCTATAAATAATATTAATTCTAATGTTTAGTATTTTTGTACTAGAATCAGTGTATCAATTAATTATTAATCTAGCACCATACAATGAAATTTTTTATAAGCTTTCTGATATTACTTTGTCATTTTGCATCACAACCTGCCTTTGCCTTTGTAAGTAAAAGCACTGCCCCTGCTGTCAGTTCAAGTGTCACCGGATGCGTCGGCGGCACAGGCAATGGTATTTTAGATCCAGGTGAACAATGTGATTTAGGAGTAAAAAACAATGATGACCCAGCAATTTCTGGATGCAAAACTGATTGTACTGTTCAGCCTACTGGATGGTCATGCACAAATACTCCGGACGGCTTCAGTAAAGAAATTTCTATAACTGACAATCCTAGAAGTTTGATCTCTTTGTATACTGTTCTTACGGGCAAAGAAATCGATATACTAGATCCTACAAACACAGTTTATAATGGCGATCCCAATAGGATCTCGTCAGCGACAGCAGCAGTAAAATGCACAGCAACTTATGATTATAAAGCAAAAAACGAAGATCCAGCTCTTATTAAAGCTGTTTGTGCTCAATACGCTCAAGATGTACAAAAACTTATCGACTTAAACAATACAGTTTCAATACAAACTGCTGCTGAGCCTAGTAAGACTGACGTAACTCAATGTCCTACAAGCAAAATATTTAATACGGATCTTACTACTAGGGTCGATCTTCATTGTGCGCCTGATCCAACTAGTGGTGTATTATAATTATTCACTACTTAACGGGAGTAGGACGACCGTCTTCATCAATAGCAACAAAAGTAAAGATCCCTT
>JAGOUU010000038.1:10184-14858 GCA_018061105.1 Gammaproteobacteria bacterium | reverse complement strand
ACTCAAAATAATATTAAAAACGCCGAAAAATATCTATTAGAATTAAATCAAAATCCAGACTATGAAGAATTAGCTAAATATTACCTAGGTTTGATCAATCAACAATCTGGTAATTATGAAAAAGCTTTAGAATATTTTGCACAGCTTCAAAATACAGAAAATACAGAATATGTAATAAAAGCTAAAGTGCGTACAGCAGCAATTTTGCAGAGCCAGAAAAAACCAGCAGAAGCTAAAGAAGTTTTACTCTCAATGTATCCATCAGATCATCCATCAGATCATCAATCAGATCAAACATCAGATGCAAACTTAACAGAAACAAAAAATCTTGTTTTAAGTGAGATCCAATTATTATATGAACAAGGCTTAAACCAAGAATCATATGCTATTTTAGAAGATCTCAAAAATAAATTTCCACAAGATTTAGATGTAACTTATTCCGTAGGAATTATTGCTAAAAAATTAAACAACCCGGAATTGTTTGAAAAAAACATGAATGTTATTCTAAAAGATAACCCCCATAATACAAATGCGTTAAGTGCTCTCGGCTGGTACTATTTTAATAATAAAAATAATGAAAAAGCTTTAGATTTATTACAGAAAGCTTTTGAATTTGATAATTCTCAAAATCCAAGTATTGGCGCTAGATTAGGGGCAATATTATGGACTATTGGCCAACATGAACAGGCTAACGAAGTATGGAAAAAAATGCTAGAATTAGATCCATACAACGAAGCTCTTCGGGATGTTATTAAAAAATACCAAAATAATTAACATGGCTTATAATATTAAAAATTATTTTAAAATATTATTTATAATATTTATTATACATTCACTACCTCAATGCTCTACTATTTACAATTCAGTTCCAGAGCCTAAAATAATTCCTGAAGCCGAACGCAAACAGACATGCCAAAAAAATACTGAAAACCTGACAAATCTTAATAATAATAAAAACTGGCATCTACAAGCCAGAGTGGGTATAACCTCAAGAGACAGTTCAGGGAGCAGTCAACTAGACTGGAAAAATGATCGCGATAGTTATTCTATAGTCTTAAGCAATGCCATTACTTTTGGTGAAGTAGTTATAAATAATAATAATAAAATAACACTAAGTTATAATAATCAAGAATATATTGCTAATACTCCAGAAAAATTACTATATCAGTTAACTAATATGAGGCTACCTATCTCTGCCATGCGTTACTGGGTACTGGGCTTGCCAGCACCTAGTAGAGATACAAAAGATAAATCAAAAGATAAATCAATAGTTTTAAATAAATATGGGACAATTGAGCATCTCAATCAAAATGGCTTTAGAATTAGCTATGATAATTACGGAGTAATAAATAATATTATATTACCCCATAAAATTACTCTCATTTCCTCAGGCCTGCATATTAAAATTCAGGTTAACAATTGGAATATGTAACTAATCAAAAAATTAAAAAAATTAAATAAAAAATTAAATATTGACAATCAACTGATTTATAATCAAAATAACCTGCATTAGCCGATTTAGCCAATATTGGGGTATAGCCAAGCGGTAAGGCAGCGGGTTTTGATCCCGCCATTCCTAGGTTCGAATCCTGGTACCCCAGCCATATATTATCTTTCTTTATATATCTTTATTAGCAATTTCTTAGCAAGTTCGATATAATCTGAGCATCATTTTAATCTAATAAGACTCTGTAGACTCTATGCACAGAAAATTAAGGTTATTTACTGGGAACGCTAACCCAGAGCTAGCAGCTGCTATTGCCGATAAACTCAATATTCCCATCGGTAATGCCAAGGTAGACAAGTTCAGTGATGGCGAAATTATGATTGAAATCAACGAGAACGTTCGCGGAGCCGACGTTTTTATTATTCAATCAACCTCTCATCCAACCAATGACAGTCTAATGGAACTTGTGTTCTTAGCTGATGCTCTTAGAAGAGCCTCTGCTAATACTATTACAGCTGTAATGCCCTATTTCGGCTACGCTCGCCAAGATAGACGAGTCAGATCAGCGCGCGTGCCTATTTCTGCAAAAGTTATAGCTGATATGCTAACAGCTGTAGGAGTCAGCAGAATTTTAACCGTCGATCTTCATGCTGATCAGATTCAAGGCTTTTTCTATATACCTGTTGATAACGTATTTGCCTCGCCTGTTTTGTTAGATGACATGTTAAAGATGGCTTATAAAAATATTAAAGTCGTTTCGCCAGACGTCGGTGGCGTCGTTCGAGCAAGAGCCTTTGCAAAACGCCTCAACGATTCTGAACTTGCTATCATAGACAAACGTCGCTCGGGTCCAAACGAATCGCAAGTCATGAACATTATAGGTGATATCCAAGATCGTGATTGTATTATTGTCGATGATATTGTCGACACAGCAGGCACGTTATGTAGCGCTGCAAAAGCACTCAAAGACAAAGGTGCTAACCGAGTTTTAGCTTATTGTACGCATCCAGTTTTATCTGGACCAGCAATTGAAAGAATTTCCAAGTCTGTTCTAGATGAAGTCGTAGTTACTGACACTATTGGACTGACTGCTGATGCTAAGCAATGCCCAAAAATACGCTCAGTATCTATGGCTGACATTCTTGCTGAAGCTATTCATAGAATTAGCGAAGCAGAATCATTAAGTTTGATGTTTCCAGATTAAGCTTAATAAAATCTAATTTTATGACTCGGTCGCAAAGTTTTAAAATTAGTATTATAAATTTAAATTAACTATTAATTTAAATATATTAAATATATTAAATATAGAGGTCGTTATTTATGTCTGTGTCAAAAACTAAATCTGCTGAAGTTGTCTTAACCGCTTCTGCACGCGATGATATGGGGAAAGGTGCGAGCCGCCGCCTACGTCGTAGTGGAATGGTTCCAGCAATCGTATACGGAGGTAAGGAAGCTCCAGCTACTATTACTTTAGAACAACGTGAGTTACAAAAAGAAATGAAACAAGAAAGTTTCTATTCTAAAATTTTAACACTTAAAATTGGCAATAATTCAGAAAAAGTTATTCTGAAAGATTTACACCGCCATCCTTATAAGCCTATCATTATGCATATGGATTTAGTTCGTGTAAGCGCTGACAAAGAACTAACAGTACACGTACCCATCCATTATCTAAACGAGGCTACTGCCAAAGGTGTTAAAGCAGGCGGCGTTGTATCACACAACATGATAGATATCGAGGTATGTTGCTTACCGGCAAATTTACCAGAATTTGTCGAAATAGATTTAGCAAATTTAGATCTGGACGAAATCATTCATCTATCACAAATTAAACTACCAGAAGGCGTTACTTCTGTAGCATTAAACCACGAGGATGATAAAGTTGTAGCTGCTATTCACTTACCTAAAGTTATGTCTGCAGAAGATGAAGCAGCGCCAGCAGCTGAAGCAACTCCGACAGAAGATAATAAAGATAATTAAAGCTAATTAAGTAAACGTAAATTATATGACTAAAAAAACAGCAATTAAATTAATTGTTGGTTTAGGAAATCCTGGTCATGAATATGAACAAACCCGGCATAATGCCGGGTTTTGGTTCACAGAAAAATTAATTGATGCTTATAAAATTTCTCCCAATTTCGATAAAAAATTTTCTGCAATAATTAGCCAGTTTAGAAATCTTGATAATCAAGAAACTGTTTATGTTTTAATGCCACAAAAATTTATGAATCTTAGTGGTCAGTCTGTTCAAGCCTTCTGCCAGTTTTATAAAATTCAACCTGAAGAAATCTTAATTGCCCATGACGAATTAGATCTACCCCTAGGCGATATACGTTTAAAATTAGGTGGTGGCGCTGGTGGTCATAACGGTATCAAAGATATTATTACTAAACTAGGGACGCCAAATTTTTACCGTCTGCGTATAGGTATTGATCACCCCCGTGCGCTAAATAGTCAGCAAGAAGTTCACAATTATGTGCTAGGCAAACCTAACAGTAGTGAAAAAAATAAAATTTTGGATGCTCTTGAAAAAGCATATACTGAGTTGCCAACTATACTAGCTGGCGACTATCAAAAAGCCATGAAAAATTTGCATAGCTAATTAATCTTACCTGCCATAGGTACACAATTTATCGTATAACTTCCTGCAGGATTAGTAGAATTATCATAGAATGGCGTACCATTATTACAAGCTGGAGTTACTGCTCCAGATCCAAATGCTGTTTGTATTGAGTTATTAATATTCAATTGTTTAAACTTTGTAATATCTCTTTTGTATTGCGCACAGGCAGGTGCCCAAGTTGGAGTTATGGTAGTAACCTGACAATTTGCATTAGCTGTGGCACTAGAGATATGCCCATTAGCAGGCACAGTAGCAGCTATAGTCAGATCAGCTAATAGAGAATACAAACTTTTTAAACTGTCCGAATTAGTGCTAGAAGTAATCATTTGGTCATATTGACTAAAAGTATTAGAACAAATCCAACTTGAATCTGTAACTTGGCAATTATTGCAGCCATTCCCAGCGCTATTAGAAGCACCTAAATCACAGGCTTCGCCTGGATCAATAAAGCCATCACCGCATATGCCATTAGAAGCTGTAGTACCTGAAGTTGTGCCAGCTGTAGTCCCAGTAGTACCTGAAGTTGTGCCAGCTGTAGTCCCAGTAGTACCTGAAGTTGTGCCAGCTGTAGTCCCAGTAGTACCTGAAGTTGTGCCAGCTGTAG
>JAGOUU010000038.1:0-10084 GCA_018061105.1 Gammaproteobacteria bacterium | reverse complement strand
GTGCCAGCTGTAGTCCCAGTAGTACCTGAAGTTGTGCCAGCTGTAGTCCCAGTAGTACCTGAAGTTGTGCCAGCTGTAGTCCCAGTAGTACCTGAAGTTGTGCCAGCTGTAGTCCCAGTAGTACCTGGAGTTGTGCCAGCTGTAGTCCCAGTAGTACCTGGAGTTGTACCTGTATAACTAGCTAATGGCACACCCGCACTCCCAGCACCATAAGTAGGCGGCGAAGCCATTATACTCGTAGCAGTAGTCCCATCAGCACATTGTGCTACAAAACCAATCGCAAAAGGATTAGGAGGGAGTGTCCCTTGCACAGAATTATTACTTACAGCTAAACCTTGTGGTAACGCGTACACGATTGGTTGTAAATGTGCATCATATCCCACAGCTGGAACCACAGTATAAGTTACGTTCTGACAAGACGAAGCACTCATATCAAAACCCACAAAATCCTGGAAGCTCAGGTTTACGGCTGCCCCGGGGGAACCAAGCGAGCCGGCAACTACTGTTCTGCCAATTCCAGGAAAAATTTGTCCCGTCACATAAGGTTTAGTACGTGAATAATATGCAGCCGACAAGATCCAACCTGTAGAAGTAAGCTGGCTTGAAAGATTATCGCAAGATGATTTAGAGTAAAAATTACATTGTGTTTTTCCAGTTCCCTTCAAAACATCAAAACCTGCACATCTGTCCTTAGCTTCATCGCAAGCTAAAGCGCAATTAATTTCAGAACCACCCCCGGGTACCACTGATTGACCTTCGGTTATTGTTATAGAGGATATAAACATGTCTGAACAATAAAGATTGTTACTACTACTTAAGGTATAATTCCCGAATTGCGGCACAAACATAGGTATAGTTTGTCCATAAGCAAGCTGAGGCAAAAAGGTATTTATAAAAAAAGCTAATAACGGTAATAACCATAATAAATAAAAAGACGACGATCTTGTTGCTGCAGTTGAGTTCATATACACACATTATGTTTAAATGTTATATAACATATGATAGTTAGTTATACACCAATGTCAAAAAATCCCATAAAATTTAATTTATCGAGCCTAGCACCGGATCACAGTTAATCTTAAACACCCCCACCGGATTAGTTGAAGTATCCATAAGATTGATGATAGTACTACAATCAGGCATTGGAGCAACTGCACCAAAGGCGGTCTTGATTGAATTATTTAAATTCAATTGCTTGAATCTTAGTATATCTTTTTGATATTGCGCACAAGCTGACTCCCAACCTTGTGCAACACCAGATTGTGCAACACCAGATGACGTCGTATTACCAGCACATACGTGCTCTGCTACAAAATTAGAAATACGGTTATCACTAGGTGGTGTGAGATTCTGTACCCCACTGATTGGTATAGGTGCTGTTAATTGTGTATAGAGGCTTTTTAAACTATCTGGATCATTGGAAGTTATAAACAAATTGTATTTAGTTATATCATTCGAGCACTGCCAGGTGCCGCCTGTTTTTTGAACCGTGCAATCACTATTGCAGCCATTTGCACCATTATTAAAAGAGCTGCCTAAATCACACTGCTCTGAACCATCAATTGCACCATTGCCGCATATGCCATTAGATGTTGGTGCCGGCGCAGAAGTTGGTGTTGGTGTTGCACCCGATGGCGGTATAGTAGTACTAACGCTAGTCCCATTACATGAAGCATTAATCGTTATAGAAGGGTTTGATGTAGGCGGGGTAATCACATTAACAACAAGGTTTCCGCCTTGAATACTTAACCAATTAGGTAAATTAGTGGAAGTGTAAGTTACATTATTAGCACAGCTAGCAGGAATATCAAAAAATAAAGACAATGGCACAGGAGGATTGACGAAACCTAGAGTTAATGTCGGGACTGGCGAAGCTGGCTGCAGTGTAGAAACACTTTTAGGTTGCGCTTGCACTAGATAATTATGAAAGGCAACAAAATTTAAAGGTTCGGCTGAAAAGCCTCCACTAACATTATTTACGTTATAGGCAACGCTCCAAAAACCTGGCTGAGTTGGTGTACCAGTTACCCAATTATTGATATTTGGAGATACTGGTCGTCCTAAAATTAGTCCTGGTGGAAGTTGACCCATTGCAGATTGCGTTACCCCCGGATCATTGAACGCAGAGTTACCTAGATTAACTGTTATTCCATAAAGCCAAGGCTCTCCGACTGTTAGGAGCTCTAGATTATTCTGGGATGTAAGATAAATACTACTTGGTCTCGTCGCTGAACCAGGAAAGCTTGGTTGCCAAGTACGACAATAGGCTGTCATATTTTGACAATCTATTTTTCCACCTGTATTCTGCGCCGATATCGAGTTGACAAAGTACCCAGGGCTATATAGTTGGGTGCTACTATTGGGGGCATACATTGAAGCACCGGGGTTTAACATGCTTATTGCTTCCGCGGTACATTCCTCCGTGGAGTTTTTTACACTATTCTTGATTTGGCCACCGTTACCAGGCGTGTCAACTTCTGAGCAATATCTTGAAGGAGTTTGCGTCCAAGTGACCGCATAAGAATCAATTGCTACAAAGTAACTCATTAAAGCTATTAGGGATAAGCTGTATAAAAACTTTTTATAGTTGATTCTCATAATCTCAGCAAAGATAATAAATAGGATATTTAATTAACTTATAGTGTAGTCTTTTTGTTAGGAAATTCAACAATTGTATGTGTTTTATAGATGTATTTAGCTCGTCGTATCAATACTGCTGCACTAGTCTTACTTAAATCAACTTAAATCAACCAAAGTTATTCATTATATGTTGATAGTAAAGTTAGGAGAAAAATTTGCACCCACTAATTATACCCTGTATAATCCATAAAGTTTGGTATGGTTAAATACCAAGCTTGAATATGCTGCTTGCAGCTGTCAATTTAGTTTAATTTAATAAAATATGAGTGTGTTATGGACCAAAGAAAATTGTTTGTAGGTAATCTGCCGTTTAAAATTTCTAGTAATGATTTACAAGATATATTTGAAGAGTATGGTGAAGTTGAAGATTTAGTAATCATTTCTGATCGTGAAACAGGCCGTTCTAAAGGATTTGGATTTGTTACCTTTACTAGCCAAGAAAATGCTAAAAAAGCGTTAGCTTTGGATGGCAAAGAAATTCAAGGCCGTCAAATTAGAGTTAACATTGCCAAAGAAAAAGAAGAAGGCAGTCGTAGTGGCGGTCGTGGCGATAGCCGTGGCAGAGGCTAGAAACTGATATTCTCATATGGGTTTCAAACTCGGTATAGTTGGCTTGCCTAATGTAGGCAAGTCAACACTTTTCAACGCTCTTACCAAGGCTAAAATAGCCGCGGAAAATTATCCTTTTTGTACTATTGATCCAAACGTAGGTATAGTACCTGTCCCTGATTCCAGACTTGATGCATTAGCTCAAATAGTCAAACCACAAAAAGTTCTTCCCACTACTATTGAATTTGTTGATATCGCAGGTCTCGTGGCAGGCGCTGCAAAAGGTGAAGGCCTAGGTAATAAATTTTTAGCTCACATAAGAGAAACAGATGCTATAGCTCACGTAGTCAGATGTTTCGAAAACGATGATATCACTCACGTAGCAGGCAGAGTTAATCCAAAGCAAGATTCTGATATCATTAATCTTGAGCTTATCTTAGCCGATATGCAAACTATCGAAAAGTCTTTACTTAAAGCAGGTAAAAACGCCAAAACCGGCCAAAAAGATAGTGTCAAAGTAAAAACTACTTTAGAAAATTTGTACAAACATCTTGAGCAAGAGCAGCCTGCTAGAAGTTTTCTAGCTAATTGCGATCAAGAACAATGTGAATTAATTGATGATTTACATTTAATCACTGCAAAGCCTATGTTATATATAGCCAATATACAAGAAGATGGCTTTAATAATAATCCCATTCTTGATAGCTTTGTTAGTTATGCCCAAGAACATCATTATACAGTTGTTCCTATTAGCGCTGCTATCGAAGCTGAACTGTCTGAATTAAATGATGATGAAAAAGCTGAGTTTCTGCAAGAATTAAATATTACAGAGCCTGGTTTAAACAAAGTCATTCGTGCTGGCCATGATTTATTAAATCTTCAGACTTATTTTACTGCTGGCGTCAAAGAAGTACGCGCTTGGACTGTTAAGAAAAATAGCACGGCCCCCCAAGCAGCCGGCGTTATTCATAGTGATTTTGAAAAAGGCTTTATTCGTGCTGAAATTATTAATTACGAAGATTTTGTAAAATATAACGGCGAGCAAGGAGCGAAAGAAGCTGGCCGTTGGAGGCTAGAAGGTAAAGAGTATATTATGGTTGATGGTGATGTAGTTCATTTTAGATTTAATGTGTAGTTGCTAGGCATTCACCGCATTTTAATCACCTGAACAAACAGACACGAAGAATCTTATTTGGGCGCCCGCCTGATATAACATGCTAGCGCACACAGCTCAAATTAACCCATCAAAACTTCTCAATAGTAACTGCACACTTGTATAATTTTACATAGTCTTCACGAATAATTTGAGCAAATTTCTTTGAATAGAAACTTTCTAAAATATAAGCGGTTTTACTTCCAAAAATAGGTTGTTCTGATTTCACAAGTTTACTATTAATTCTCAGTACCTCATGCTCATCTTCCACAGCTTGCGGTAATAAAACTAAATAATATTTTAATGGCTTCTCTTTTCCATCAGATAAATAACTGGCAATAATTCCTGTAATTTCTTCTGATATTATTGACTCTTCTTCGCTAACTACCCCATCAGCTTTTATAATTTTTTCAACTAAATCATGTAACCATATTGCTACATGTTTTGGTGGTGAGGTATTGATATAAGATTCAATATCTTTTTTGAGATTATCAATTATCTCTACGGTATCTTCTTTCTGAATCTCGTTGGTTATTTCTTGAATAATTTTCTCATAATCTAAACTATAGTTCTTAGCAAATTCTCGTAATAATTTTTCTTCACCCTTCTGTATAGTACGATCTGACAAAGCTAATGTACAAACTATTTTAAAGACTTTATCAATGCTTGTATTTTGAATAAAGTTTTTTATCATCGCTGAGGATTCAGTTCTATCCATTTTAAAAGCACGTAATAATTTTTGACGAAATGTTAATCCGTTGTTTACCCAAAAACCGATAGAAATTAGAATGTACAATAATCCTGTTACTAAAGAAATCGTTCCAATAACGATACCCTCAATGCTCGTAGAATCTAATGCCAATATAAAGCCGGCTGTAGTTTGAAACATTGCCAATAATGTAGCTGACATTGAAACTGAGTCAGCAACCTCTTGATCATGTTTACGTATCCAGATCTTATTTATGCTTAAGTATGTTATAAGCGTAGAAAGAGAAATAGAAACAATAGATAGAATTCCTACTACATTGAGCATATCGTGCAAATGATTGCTGTATAAATTAGCAAAATTACGCATTTTTTTACCCTAGTTTAATTTAATTAATTTAAATGATGTTAATAATTAAAATTATAGCATTCAATTTGAAAAAACTAATATTAAGAAAATGCATGTAAAAGACCACCGATAACGGCGCTATTTGTAAGTGAGAATGCTACCTCTATAGCAATTAACACGATGATAATTAGTTCCAACCGAGTAGAATGCTTATAGTTCAGCTCATTAGATAACATGTGATATAACTCATGAATCATATCCAATCTATGATTAAGAATGCTTTGACGTAACTGGATATCCTGAAATTCAGCCGTCATTAGATACAACGGCTCAAAACTAGGTCGGCGCCAAAAGAATTCAGGCGTATCTAATATATCGCTGTGTAAATTTACTGAATAACGCTCATTAAATAATATGCCAATTTGCTTAGAGATTTGTTTTTTAGACAAAGACACCCCGCCGGTACTGGCAAGCTCTTTTTGTAATGGCGACGTTTGTTCTAGCAAACTAGCAATAGATTGCTCTAATAAATTCAATTTTACTGATTGTGCTAGAGCATGAGAAATGGACAGTTTAATAAAAACCGAATCATCATTTAAAATAATTTCGTTTTTTTCTTCGTTAATATACGTCCGCGGGGCAGAGCTGTCACGCTTGTAGTAAATAAAATCATTTGTAGGTGCAATAGATTTATCTATAGAATATTTTTCTATTTCATGGGTAATAGCCCGCTCTTGCATTTCGTCTGCGCCCCAAATAGTGACGCATCCAAACGGGAAGAAAAAGATATCAATTTGGCCATCTACAGATTTATTATCTTTTTGAACATGAACAACGTCATCAAAATATTTAGGCTCAAGGCCTATGTCATTTAAATGATTTACGAATTCTTTTATGTTATATTCTGCGGCCGTACAATAAGAAGCACATCTCATATTCTAGTTTCTCGGTTAGTATCTTTATCATATATCTAAATAAAATAAAGTCAAATGGGTTATTCCCACTCTACTCCCACTCTACTCCCACTCTATAGTAGCCGGCGGTTTGCTAGAGATATCATAGACTACTCGAGAAATACCTGGGATTTCATTAATTATTCTATTAGAAGCTTTAGCTAATAATTCATAAGGCAATTGCGTCCAATCAGCCGACATAAAGTCATGTGTACTCACCGCTCTTAAAGCTACGACATAATCATAACTACGAGCATCACCTAATACAGCTACTGATTTAATAGGCATAAAAACAACAAATGCTTGGCTAGTTTTATCATACCAATTATATTCTCGAAGAATTTCAATGAATATTTGATCAGCTTTGCGTAATAAATCTAAATATTCTACTTTTATTTCGCCTAATACTCGCACAGCTAATCCAGGCCCTGGGAAAGGATGACGATAAATGATCTGTTTAGATAAACCTAACTGCTCACCAATTTTACGGATCTCATCTTTGAATAATTCTTTGAATGGCTCAAGTAACTTAAATGGTAATTTATCCGGCAGCCCACCTACATTATGATGAGATTTAATCACCGTTGCTTTACCTGTTTTTGAACCAGCAGATTCTATAATGTCAGGGTAAATAGTCCCTTGGGCAAGCCATTTAATAGTATTATTACTGTTTATTTTTTTTGCTTCTTCGACAAATACATCGATAAATACTTTACCAATAGTTTTCCGTTTTTTTTCAGGATCAGATATATTTTTTAAAGCTGTTAAAAATTGCTTTTGAGCGTCAACTACTATTAATTTAATAGCAAATTGATCTTTAAAAGTTTTCACAACTTCAGCTACTTCATTTAATCTTAGTAATCCGTTGTCGACTAAAACACAGACTAACTGATCACCAATCGCTTTATGTAATAATAAAGCCAATACCGAAGAATCGACACCACCAGATAAGCCCAATAAAACTTGATCACTGCCAACTTCTTTTCTAATTTGAAGAATGCTATCGTCTATTATGTTATTCACTGTCCATTTAGAGCTGCATTGACAAATAATAAAAATAAAATTACTGAATAAAATATTCCCGCATTCGGTGTGCGTCACTTCTGGATGAAACTGTAAGCCATAATAGGGTTTACTATTATGCGACATCGCAGCAATTGGTGCATATTGAGTTACTGCAGAAACACTAAATCCTTCAGGTAACCTTGTTACTTTATCACCATGACTCATCCAGACATGGGTATTGTTAGAAATATTATTGAATATATTGTTAGCAGTACTAGTGTCATTAATTTCAATAGGCGCGTGACCAAACTCACGATGGGTTGAACTTTCAACCTCACCCCCTAATTGCACAGCCATAGTCTGCATGCCATAACAGATACCTAAGATAGGGCAATCAAGTTCAAAAATAATATTTGGAGCGCGATGAGTATTGTCAGTCGTAACAGTAGCCGGTCCACCGGACAAGATTATACCCTTGGGATTAAATTGCCTAATCAATTCAGGCTCAACATCACAGCTGTATATTTCACAATAAACACCTAAATCTCGCACTCTCCGGGCAATCAACTGCGTAGTTTGCGAGCCGAAATCTAAAATAAGAATTCTTTCAGCATGTATATCAGATATATTAGACATGTTAATCTTTACTAAGTTGATAATTAGGTGGTTCTTTAGTAATAGTCACATCATGAACATGACTTTCAGAAATACCTGCTCCAGTTACTTTTACAAATTGAGCATTATTTTGTAAGCTCGAGATATCTTTGCTACCTGTGTAGCCCATTCCTGATCGCAGCCCGCCGACTAATTGATGTAAAATAGCTATGACAGAGCCTTTATACGGCACCCGACCCTCGATACCTTCTGGCACTAACTTTTCTGCGCCACTAGCGCTGTCTTGAAAATAACGATCACTTGAACCATCCGTTTTTACCATCGCGCCCAATGATCCCATGCCACGGTATGATTTATAAGAACGTCCTTGGAATAATTCAACTTCACCTGGCGCCTCTTCAGTACCGGCAAACATACCACCCATCATAACAGTATCTGCACCAGCAGCTAGTGCTTTAACGATATCTCCGGAATGACGAATGCCGCCATCAGCAATCACTGTCACGCCTGTATTTTTTAATGCGTTACTAACGTTACTGATTGCTGTGATCTGTGGCACCCCCACTCCAGCAATAATTCTTGTCGTACAAATAGATCCTGGGCCAATCCCAACTTTTACGCCATCTGCTCCAGCTTTATATAAAGCCTTAGCAGCCTCAGCAGTAGCAATATTACCACCTATAACTTGTACCTGAGGGTAATTTTTCTTTACCCAAGCTACGCGATCTAACACGGCCTGTGAGTGCCCATGCGCAGTGTCAACAACTACAACATCGACACCAGCTGATACTAAAGCTGCTACTCGTTCATCTGTATCTCCGCCTACACCAACAGCAGCTCCTACCAATAGACGCCCATAGATATCTTTAGAGGCGTAAGGTTTTTCTTGTTCTTTTAAGATATCTCTTACTGTAATTAAACCAGCCAATTCAAAATTGTCTGTTACCATAAGTAGTTTTTCAATTCTATGTTGGTGTAATAAATTTAAGACGTTCTCTCGTGAAGCTTCTTTTTCGTTGACAGTCACTAATTTACTGCGAGGGGTCATTATATTAGAAACAGGCTGATTAAGATTAGTTTCGAACCTAGTATCGCGATTAGTGACAATTCCTACCACTTGGTTATTTTCTATAACTGGCACGCCAGAAAAATTATATTTCTTAGTTAAAGCCAATAATTCAGCTACTGTTGCACTGGGATCTATAGTTATAGCATCTTTGACGATACCACTTTCGTATTTTTTGACACTATGGACCTCAGCAGCCTGCTGAGCTAATGGCATATTTTTATGAATAATGCCAATACCTCCCTCTTTCGCAAGAGATATGGCTAACTTAGCTTCAGTGACAGTATCCATTGCAGCAGACAATATGGGTATATTAATCTTAATATTTTTCGTTAATTTTGAGCTAGTATCGACATTCTTGGGTAAAACCTCAGAATGAAGCGGAACTAAGGAGACATCGTCAAAAGTAAGTGCTTCTTCAATGATTTGCATATTTGAACTATTTGATTATTTTAGATGAGCTATTATAAGAAATATTCAGAAATTTAGCAAAGTATTACCATCTTACCGCACTACCACATAGAGAGCTCAGGCCGTGCCTCAACATCAACAGAACTACCAGAATCGACAACTGTTCGACCATCAGCAGCAACTGAGGTAAGAAAACACAAAGGCACAGCGACTACTGGCGCAGGAACTGGTCTTGATAGCTCAGGGATGAGATAATGATCAATTTGCTGCGCAGGGATCGCAGATCTTGGATTTAAAATCTCTATCGCGTACTTAATTGCTCTTAATTCACTTTCCGCAAAGAGAGCTTTTATTTTATATTCACCTTTTGACGTAACAAATAGACAAATACTAAAACAACAAATTGCCGCACATAACAACAATCCTAGAACCCCCCATAATGCAATTCCAGCATAACGCACTGGTTTATTTACATAAGTGGTATGACGAAGTTCCAATTGTGGTGAATGAGCTAGGGTCTGTTGATAATTGAGATAAGCAGTTGAAATAAAATAGCAAACTTGTAATATTATGTTGTCTAAATAAAATAATATAAAACGAGTTTGCTATGGTCCGACTAATGCTCAGCGACGAGCTTT
>JAGOUU010000104.1 GCA_018061105.1 Gammaproteobacteria bacterium | reverse complement strand
CTCTAATTTTGTGCATATTTTTAAACTTAAGGCAAGTATACAAGTAAAATAGTGAAGCATAATTTAGAAAAGTGTATAATCATAGGAATTATTTAAGTATCTAAAGTATAAATATTAACATATATTAAAGCAGCAAGTATATCATGAAATTAATTCAGCCATTGTCCTCTGCCAACATTAACGATGAATTAAATAATTCTATCCCTTTAGATAACAAATTAGATAACAAACAAGCAGATAAACTACAAAAGAAATTACTTCATTATATTGGCAAAGCTATTGCTGATTACAATATGATTAATACGGGCGACCGTGTTTTAGTATGTTTATCTGGCGGTAAAGATTCTTTTACTATGTTAGATTTGCTTAATAATCTCAAAAATAAAACGAATAATAAATTTGAAATTTTATCTTTTACTCTTGATCAAGCCCAACCTGGTTGGCAAGATGATAAATTGCGTGCATGGCTAGAGAATAAAAATATTCCTTATACAGTTTTATCGCGAGATACGTATTCTATAGTAAAAGAAAAAATACCAGAGAATAAAACTTATTGTTCTTTATGCTCTCGCCTACGCCGTGGCATAATTTATCAATACGCCAAAGATCATGGATTTAATAAAATAGCCCTAGGCCATCACCGCGATGATCTAATAGAATCTTTATTGATGTCTATTTTATATAACGGCGAAATCAAAAGCATGCCGCCAAAATTGTTAACTGATGATAAACAACATATTGTGATTAGACCGCTTGTTTATTGCCAAGAAAAAGATATCATTGCTTATCAAAGATTAAAACAGTACCCTTTAATTCCATGCAATCTCTGCGGCAGTCAAAAAAATCTTACTCGCAACAAAGTTAAAAAATTGATAAAGACTTTAGCTTTAGATAATCCTAAAATTCCGAGTAATATTTTAAATGCTATTGGGAATATAAGACCCAGTCAGTTGATGGATGAGAAACTTTGGGATTTCAAGCGGTTAGTAACTGATAGAAATTAATACACAATTGTTTTAAAATAGCTATAATGTAGTTATATAAGTATTTTATTTAAATTCAGATGTCTGCTAATAAACAAAGTCCTATCGGTATCTATGACAGTGGTATAGGCGGCCTGACTGTTCTAAAAACTCTTATAAATCAATTACCTAACGAAAAGTTTGTCTACTTTGCTGACACAGCGAACCTACCCTATGGCAATAAAACTCCTGATCAAATAACCCAGTATTCACATCAAATTATTGATTGGTTTCAAAATATTGTAAAAGCCAAAATAGTCGTTGCAGCCTGCCATACCAGCTCCGCTATAGCTTTACAGACCACTCCTGCTCATGTGACTATTCCCATAATTAATACAATCCAGCCTATTTTAGATAATTTAGTTAATAATAAATCTCATAAAAATATTGGTATAATTGCGACACCAGCGTCTGCAGAAAGTGGCATCCACGCGCGTTTAATCAAAGCTCATGGCTTTACTGGCAAAGTTATATCAATAAGCTGCCCAAACTTTGTACCCTTGATAGAAGCAGATTCTCCTGAGGCCGATCTAGATCATCATATTGCTTTATATCTTGATCAATTTAAACAAGAGCAGTTTGATACTTTAATTTTTGGCTGCACACACTATCCATTGATTAAAGCCAATATTAGTAAGTTTTTGCCTGATACAATGCTTTATATCGATCCTGCTGAGCAAATTACTGCAACTGTTATTAATTTACTTGCTAAAAATAGCCTACATAATACTTTGGAATCAGCTACTCCTGAGTTAGAATTTTATTGCAGTAAGGATCCAGATTTATTTACTCTCAAGATTCAAAAACTAATGTCGCTGGCAATTCAAGCTAAATTACAGGATTTGCAAAATATACACAAAGCCTCTGAATTATAATACCTTTGCTAAAAAAGCAATAAAAGCTACCAACGTCAAATAAGAACCCGGAGCATAATTTAATCCTGTCATTAAAACTAACTTAGTACAAATCAATGGCGTAAATCCGCCAATGACACCAAAAGATAAATTATAACTTAATGAAACTCCTGAATATCTTACTTTAGTAGGATACGATCTCGCCAACATAGTAATACAAGAAGCGTTAATAAAAACCAAAGCAAATAAAACTACGCTATAACAAGCTATAACACTAAAAATATTATTTACAGCTAAAAAATAAAACATTGGTACAGTTACTAAGCTCAGCACCAAGCTACTATAAATAAATATTTTTTTGTCCCCTACTTTATCGCATAACATAGCAGCTGGTATCAAAAAAGCGGCATAGATCACAATAAAAACAGTATTAATAAATAATATTTGGTCATTATTATACTTATAAAATATATTCAAATAAGTCGGAAAAAATAAAAACATGACCGCAATTCCAACTGCGCATGCTAAACAAGACAGAGTACCCTCTAAAATAGTAAGTTTATACTCTTGTAATAGTTCTTTAATAGGCACAAATTTACTAGACTGTTCTTGTTTTATTTGCGCAAATAATGGTGTTTCACTTAATTTTCGACGAAGATATATTCCCACTACTCCTAAGAAGCCGCCCAATATAAAGGGTATCCGCCAACCCCAGCTGTATAAATCTTGTGTATTTAAACTTTTTATAATTAGAGCACTTAAACCTGAACCCAGAAATAGCCCTAATATAATACCAAAAAATAATAATCCACATGCTAAGCCCTTATTATGATCCCTGGCGTGCTCAAAAACAAAAGTTATAGAGCATGGAAGCTCGCCACCTACTGCTAGACCTTGTAAAATGCGACAAGAAATTAATAAAAACGATGCGTACATCCCAATATGCTCATATGTAGGCAAAATACCCATAATAAAAGTAGGTATCGCCATTAATAAAATGGTAGCAGCAAAGGAATTTTTACGCCCTTTTTTATCTCCATAATGACTAAATATAAGGCCACCAAACAACCTAGCAAAATAACCGCTGGCATAAACAGTAAAAGACAATAATAATGCTGTTATTTCAGAATTAGCATCAAAAAATAACTTCCCAATAATATGAGCAAAAAATACATAGACTATAAAATCATAAAATTCTAGAGCACCACCAAGGGCTGAAATTCCAAATACTTTTATTTCTTTTTTTATATCCATATATATTTATATTTATCTAAACAACAAATAACCACCAATAATTATTAATATTAAAGCACCCCATCCTACTGCATCAATCCAACGTTGAATCCACTGAGATAAATACTTATTCCCAAATTTAAATAAACTACAGACTAAAAAAAATCTTGTTCCTCGTCCCAGTAAAGATACCAAAATAAATAGTGGCAGATTCATCTGCATCGCACCTGCAGCTATAGTAAATAATTTATATGGGACGGGTGTAAATGCTGCAATAAGAACAATGCAAATACCCCACTGATCAAACCAAAATAAGGCTTTTTGATATAATCCCATTGCATTAAAATATTCTAAGATAGGTTGAGCCACAAGATGAAAAGCCCATAATCCTAGAAAATAACCCAGAACTCCGCCTAAAACAGAACATAAAGTCGTTATTAAAGCATAATACCAAGCTTTTTGTGGCTTTGCCATTGTCATGGGAGCGAGCATAACATCAGGGGGAATAGGAAAACAAAAAGCCTCAATAAAACTTAAACCCATTAAAGATCTTACAGCCAAAGGATGTTCAGCCCAAGCTAATACTTTATTATATAATTTTCTAAACATTTATTGTTTTCCTGTAAGTAAGGGCACAAATTTTACTAATTCTAGAGATGTTTTAATATATTTATCATTAGATTTAGTGACAATCTGCAATTGCTGAGTAGCTGAGTCTAATATATCTGGGCTAAGATTATTATTGTTTATATTTACTGGTATAATTAAACGACCGCCCTCTTGTAGCTGCTCTAATAATGCTGATGGAAGATCAGGTGCCGCACAAGTTACTAT
>JAGOUU010000037.1 GCA_018061105.1 Gammaproteobacteria bacterium | reverse complement strand
TGTTTATGGTCCTTTGCGTGGCCGTGCTCTTGCCGGAGTCATGAATAATAATAATGCCCACATTTTTTGTTACAGTTTAGAAGCAGAATTAGCTTCAATTGGTGGTGCATATCAGGTAAGCGAAAATTTACGAGATAGTCATTGGAAACAACCCGTACATATCTATCTAAATGAAGGCAATCTGCAAATTGACAAAATGTAGTATATTATCTAGATTTAAAACTGGATATAATGTAAATTAATTTCTATTGGGAATAATTAGGAGCACTAAGTGTCTGCTAACAGTACTGAACAACCCGAGCAAAACAGCTCAAATAGCGAAACTATGAATACTACTGAAACATCTACTGAACATAGCAAAGAAACTAAAAAAGAAACCAAGAATGCCAAGATTATTGTCGTAACATCTGGTAAAGGTGGGGTCGGCAAAACTACGTCTAGTGCAGCTATTTCAGCTGGCTTAGCATTGCGAGGTTACAAAGTAGTAGTAGTTGACTTTGATATCGGGTTAAGAAACCTAGATTTAATTATGGGATGCGAACGCCGAGTAGTTTACGACTTTGTTAATGTCATTAATGGCGATGCTAATTTAAACCAGGCTTTAATTAAAGATAAGAGGCTAGAAAATCTTTATATTTTACCTGCTTCTCAAACCAGGGACAAAGATGCCCTTACTCATGAAGGTGTAGAAAAAGTTATTGAAGATCTTAAAGCTGAATTTGATTTTATCATTTGTGATTCTCCAGCTGGTATCGAGCGCGGTGCTTTGATGGCCTTATATTATGCTGATCATGCCGTTGTTGTCACTAATCCTGAAGTTTCATCAGTCCGTGACTCTGATAGAATCTTGGGTATTATTGCTAGTAAATCTAAACGCGCCCTAGATAATTTACCGCCTGTGACTGAACATTTATTAATCACACGTTATGCCCCAGATCGCGTCACTAAAGGTGAAATGTTGAGCGTTGAAGACATTAAAGATATCTTATCTGTTCCATTATTAGGCGTCATTCCAGAATGCAAAGCTGTCTTAAAAGCCTCTAACTCTGGTATTCCTGTAACTCTTGACAGCTCAAACGACGCTGGCCAAGCTTACGTCGACGCAGTTGGCAGATTTCTAGGTGATGACATTCCTCATCGCTTTATTACAGTAACCAAGAAAAGCATCTTAGAAAGACTATTTGGGACCCAAGAATGAGTATATTTGATTATTTTCGTAATAGTAAAAAAACTTCAGCTAGTGTAGCAAAAGAACGCTTGCAGATTATAGTTGCTCATCAAAGAGGCAAGAACGATGACTTTTTACCTCTTTTACAGAAAGAATTAATTCAAGTGATTTCTAAATACGTCAAAATTGATCAAGATCAGGTTAAAGTCGAGTTAGACAAACAAGGTGACACTTCAGTACTTGAATTAAATATTATACTGCCTAATCGCGCTCTAGCCGGCGCTAATTCTTAAATTTAATAGTTATTAAGCTTGTTTACCTTTAATAGGTTATATGGTAGAATTCTAAATTCGTAGTTCTATCAATATATTAAAATCGAAATATAGCTTAATATGTCTACTAGTCCGTTAGATGTTTATACACTTGTTCTTGGCGGTACTGGCTTAAACTATAAGCCTGTTTGTGAAGACAAGGCTACCCGTCGTAATACGCTTATAGCATTTTTTGACATGATTTCTGGTCTTCGTGGATTTACTATCCCCAGAGCTGCACGAATATCCCTTACATCACCTGCCCTATATTATCGCGAGCCAAAAGCTCCAGTTTTTACTCCAGTCATTAAAATAGACAGTGCCTCGTTTGATTTTACTCCAGTTATAAAAGATTTTGTAGATGGGCCAGACGGAGCCGGATTTCTATGTCCAGAAATTATCGCAGAAGGTGTTGTAAGGATTTTATACCAAATAGATAAAGGAAATAAATCTAAAATAGTTGTAGCAGCTCACAGTCGCGGGGCAATGCAAGCTTTTTTAATCGCTCACGAATTAAATAGGATCAAAATTGCCCTACTTGCTCTAGCCCCCACAGAAGAATCAATTACTTTAGAAAAATTAAAAGAAATAATATGTGCTTCTCCGGATGATAAATATTTTGGAACAGGTACAAATCTCGCACTGAAAAACATCCTTGCTTACTTTGAGAATCACTTTGGAACTCTTTCAATTGAACAGATCTTAGCAAAATTAAAACATTCAGATTTTAAGTTCGAAATCTTTGCTATCGATCCAGTGCCGGGTGGTGATCTGCATGGACTACCTACAGGCTGGAAAGATGATCGTTTTAAAGTACTTGCCCCTATCGTAACTAACTGTACAGTTATTCTAGCTGAACATGAAAGATCTCGTTGCTTCAAAGCTTTTGTCCCTGAAAGACCAAAAGATATGACAGCAAAAGTTCGTGTTTTAGCATTACCAGGCCATCATGGCACAGCTATGGGATGCCTGGGTAATCAAAAATTTGTTGAAATAGCCGATGATTATGATACTTCTTCACCACAAGAATTTGTTTTCTATCTCATAGCCATGCTTTTACAAAAACACGGCATCGTTATTAATCCAGAGTTAATAACAGAAAGACCTGAAGAAAACTATGTTAAGAAATGGAAAGATCTAAAGTTAAGGTCGTTGAAAAACATTTTAACAACATTTTTAACAGCCAACTGTAATCAAAAAAAAGAAATACTACTAAAAACTTTAGATCATATGTATCTTCACCGAGAAGGTTACGCTGAGTTAGCAAAAATGGGCTATCCTACTGGAATAGAAGGTGCATTAAGCGAGTTAGTAGGCTATGAACCTATTTTATCTCGAATTGTACATTGGGGCGGATCTGACGATACGCTTTTATGTAACATAAAGGATTCGGTAACTCCTGGTTCTGGGGTAGTTAATACTTACCATGCAAGATTAAAATCAAAGTTAGTTACTGCTAGACTTTTACAAGAAATCAGCTCTCCTAAAAGAACAATAATTGCGCCCGAAGAAATCTCTTCTCCAGATAGTAGCCCTACCACAGATCCCAGCAGAGCAGTATCTTTACTAAGAGAATTAACACAAAATGCTTTAAGCGTTTTAGAATGTTTTAAAACTGGCGATATAACTTTAAGCGACGAAATAAAAAGTTATTTTGAGACTTATTCAAGAAATTTAGTTGAGTTCCCTCTAGTTATTACAGATCAAACTCAAGTAAAGACTAATCTTCATGAACTTGTTGGTATTCTCAATTCATCAGAGGCCAACGATTTTCACATACCGCTAACAGCATCAGCATCTATAGACGAAAGAGATGAAAGCGTACCTACATGGCAAGTAACAATCAGAGATCTGATCACTGTTAATATTAATGCTTCTATTAGAGATAAACTTACCTATATAAGATCTACTGGGACATCTGCTCGGACAATCGAAGAACTAGCTGTTTTACAAAAACATACAGAGACTTTAGAACAAAAATTTACCCTATTGAAAGATTGTAAACTAATCTCCAATGAAGAAATCGTAAAATTAGCAGCTGAAATTATGCTGACAAAAGCCGAAATTAGAGCAGCTACTGCAGAAGCGACAGCAGCCGCCGAGAAAGCAAGAGCAGATCTAGCAACAGCTGAAGCAACTACGGCCAAAGCAGGAGCAGAAGCTGAAATCAGCGCCGCTAATTTAAAAGCAACCACTGCAGAAGCAAGAGCCGCTGCTGCTGTAACCGCAGCAACTACTGCTGAGGCAGAAGCTGCAGAGCAGCGTGCAACCACCGCAGAAGCAAACGCTGCTGCCGCTGTAACTGAAGTAACTGCTGCTAAACAAAAAGCAGAAGCTGCAGAAAAGCGTGCAATCACTGCAGAAACAAGCGCTGCTGCTGCCGTAACTGCAGCAGCCACTGCTCGCTCAGCAATCAACCGAGCTAGAATAATCCATATTAAAGCTATTAAAATTGGTTGTACAATTGGCTTAGTTGTAACGGCTGTTGTCAGTGGCGTACTTCTGATTTATTTTGTTGCCCCAGCAATCATGCCTGTCATTATCTTTGCTGCTATTAGTGAGACTATAGGCCTAGGTACTTTAGCTGTTATAAAAGGCCTAGTTTTAACAGCTCTTATTGCCGCTGTAACTGGTTTAGCAACTAAATCTATAAGCAGTTGTATACTCCATAAAACTACTAATCTATCAACAGATCTAAAGCCTGCTCCAACAGATCTAAAGCCTGCTCCAACAGATCTAAAGCCTGCTCCAACAGCTCCACCACCCAATGCTCCTACCGCAAAAGCTGAATAACAGCTTGCCCATCTAGGCAAATTAGTATAAATTCACTATAGTTATAATAGTTATATAAAATCGTATAAATTGAGTGCATTATATGCCAGCTATGAGTCCTTTGTTTAGCCTATTTGGACGCTCCCCCATCAAACCTATTCAAAAGCACATGAGCGTAGTTCTCGATTGTACCAATAAACTTCTGCCCTTTATTATGGCGGTCTATAATAAAAACTGGGAACAGGCTAAAAAACTTCAGACAGAGCTTAGAGATCTCGAACATCAAGCCGATAATCTCAAAAAAGAAATTAGACAAAGATTGCCAAATGGGTTATTTTTACCAGTTCCACGTAGTGATTTACTAAATATGCTAAGAACTCAAGATAAAATAGCTAACAAGGCCAAAGACATTGCTGGCATTATTTTAGGACGCACAATCTGTTTTCCGGAGCCAATTGAAGATATCTATAAAAATTTATTATTAAAATCCTTAGCTTCCGTTGAACAAGCAAGACAGGCCATAGATGAACTAGATGAATTACTTGAAACTGGCTTTCGTGGTAAAGAAGTTAATATTGTCGAAGATATGATTCATAAGCTCGATGATATTGAGCATGAAACTGATGATATCCAAATTAAATTACGTCAAGATTTATACAAAATAGAAAAAGAGCTATCCCCTATCGATGTTATGTTTTTATATCAAGTAATACAGTGGACTGGTGAACTCGCTGATCAAGCTCAACGAGTTGGTAGTCAACTGCAATTATTAATAGCTAATTAGTAATCTAAATTAAATATTTTATATCTATGGACCATCAAACAGTTATACTTACCCTTGCGGTAATCTTTGGTTTTTTAATGGCCTGCGGCATAGGTGCTAATGATGTCGCCAATGCTATGGGTACTTCCGTGGGGTCAAAAGTATTTACTTTGTCTCAAGCAATATTAGTAGCCAGTGTTTTTGAATTTCTTGGTGCTTTTCTAGCGGGCGGAGAAGTTACTGGAACAATAAGTAAAGGGATTACTGATCCCCACTTTTTTTATGCGCAACCAGAAATTTTTATCTATGGCATGTTAGCAGCTTTACTAGCGGCGGCGACATGGCTTATTGTAGCCAGCTTTTATGGTTGGCCCGTTTCCACTACTCATTCTATAGTTGGGGCGATTATTGGCTTTGCAGTTATAACTGTAGGCCCACAATCAGTCCAATGGTCTAAAATTTCTCTTATTGTTGCTAGTTGGTTAGTGTCACCCATACTAGGAGGCATTGTAGCATTTTTGGTTTTCAACAGTATCCAGAATTTAATTCTTCGAACTGAAGACCCATTCAGTAATGCAAAAAAATATGTACCTATTTATGTCTTTTTTATGGGCTGTGGTATTAGTTTTATCACGCTAGTCAATGGCCTAAAACATGTCGGAATTAGTTTAAATTACTATCAAAGCTATGGTCTGGCTTTGATTTTTGGCGGTACTTTATTTTTAATTAGTAAAATATTACTCAACAAAGTTAAATTAGACAAAAAAGCTGACGAATCATTTCATTTTACTAATGTAGAAAAAATCTTTGGGATCATGATGATCTTTACTGCCTGCTCGATGGCATTTGCACATGGTTCAAATGACGTAGCTAATGCAGTGGGGCCACTAGCAGCAATTGTTCAAGTTTTAAAAGATCCTAATGCTTTAAATAATGAAACTATCGTTCCAGCTTGGATCTTATTTCTAGGCGGTACAGGTATCGTCGTTGGCCTAGCTACCTATGGTTATAGAGTAATAGAAACAGTAGGTAAAAATATTACTGAATTAACTCCTAGCCGTGGTTTTTCTGCAGAGATCTCGACGGCTCTCACAGTAGTCTGCGCATCAGGAATTGGTTTACCTATATCCACTACGCATACTTTAGTTGGTGCTATTTTAGGAGTGGGCTTTGCTCGTGGTATTGGGGCTTTAAATCTTGATGTCTTACAAAAAATATTTTTATCTTGGGTAGTTACAGTACCAGCTGGAATAATATTAACCATGGTGCTATTTTTTATTATTAAAACTGCGTTTGCTTAATTATAGAGATAACCGTCCCGTGCACCACGACAAAATTGGTGCACGGCACCGACGGTATTCGTTCATCCAATGCCTACAAGTATTAATTACAGCTATAAACAATCTTTAGTATTTCTACCTCATCCAGACCAGCAGGTGTTTTAATTATAACGATATCACCTACTGCTGATTTTAATAATGCTTTTGCAACAGGAGACATGTAGCTAATTTTATTACTGTAAGGATCGGCCTCATCAATGCCAACAATAGTTACATGCATTTGTTTGCCATTATCTTGAAGATAAGTGACTGTTGCGCCAAAAAAAACTTTTGTTTGATTTTGTTGCATGATTGGATCAACAACCTGAGCATTTTCGATTCGCTTTGTGAGGTAGCGGAGACGTCGGTCTATTTCACGTAATCTCTTCTTTCCATATATATAGTCGCCATTTTCAGAGCGATCACCATTACCGGCTGCCCAACTTACTATACCAACAACTTCAGGACGCTGTACCCGTAACAAGTTATTCAGCTCGTCCTGTAGGATTTTGAGTCCTGTGGGCGTGACGTAATGTTTTTGGTTTAATTTTGTTTGTAACAGAGGTTTCTTATTCATAGAAATTATTATAACAAATTAATAAGCCCCGTGTAACGGTGCCGTGCACCGCGACAAATGGTGCAGGGCACTGACCAGCTCCCAGCGCTCTTAAATATTATACTCACAAAACACAACACCTTATTTTTTAAAAAAGGTGCTGTGCCACACAAGTCTCAGCAACTCTCTTAAAATATAATTAAAAAATTAATTATATTCAGCATGAATTCAGTCTCACTTGTTATATTGTAATGCAACTACATATGATAACCATAAAAAATTGCAGGATAAATTATGAGCGATATAGTACATTTACACACAAGCAAAAGTACCGGAAAATTGGACGAGTATTTAAGAAGTCAGGTTATTGCAGAAGCACAAAAAATAATAAGCGTCTACAGAATTACAGGATTCGCTAGAACGACAGGAACAAAATTATTTGCTGAAAATATTATCAAGTTATTTTCTGTTCCAGCAGTAACTACTGAACCTATGGCTGCTGAATCTGTAGCGGAAGAATCTCTCACTGGAGAAACTTTAGAGAATAAACTGAGAAAAAAATTTTTGATGGATATCGCTACAGCCTATACAGCTGCTACGTTATTAAGAACTGACAAAGAAGGTTGCGCTCCTCAACCTTTTGCAGCAACTGAGATAGCAGGGCTAACTGAAGATGCTCACGCTAGCTTTACAAAATCTTTGAGCTATACAGGCCAACTGATGCAGGTTGCACTCGAAACATATGTTTTTAGCAAACTTAGTCTTGCAAGAATAAAAACACTTTGTAGAGTGCCAAGCACTAATAAACTTGATTTTTCAGAGCCCCCAGGAAGCATTATATTTCATGATGGAGAAATTGTGGAAGAAGAATGGGTAGCTTTGAGTGCGCGACCTTTTGAAGAAAGAACAGGCAGTACCCGTTTATTTCACGCTTTTTCAACGCTGCTACAAACTTTCCCATTAAGTTGTGATCCAGCTGCAATAGCTGCAGCTAAACAAGCTTGGGAAGGAGAAATGGGAATGTGGAACGTAAATGTAGAAGCTTTTGATAGATTAGTTGATGAGTACATAGCGTCAACACCTTCGCTAGGTGATAAAACTCGTTATAGCCAAGAAGGGAGAGATGCAATTACCGCTAGAGAAGCAACTCCTCTTGAAACTAGAGTTTTCTCAATAGTTTATCCAGTTCTATCTCATCCTTTGTATCAAGCTTCTGCTGCTGCAGCTAGATCAACTCTAGCATTAAGGATTGCAGAAGCAGCTGATTCTGTCGTTAGCGGTGTTGCTAGAAGCAGAGGAATTGACAGTCCAACGATTGGTAGAACTGCTGGTGCTGCAGCTTTTCAAAGAGCAGCGCATATCATGGGAGTGGAGGTTTCTGAGTCAGATGAAACGCAGGCGAGAACTGAGTTGGCTGCGGCAGCGGGAACTGCGATGGTGAATGCTGTGGTTTCATGGTTAAGCAGATGTTGCACACCCTCAACCCCACCAACTCCACCAACTCCACCAACTCACTCAACTCTATCGACACCACCTACTCCTGCTCCTGAAGTTATAGATGGCTCGGATTTAGTATCAGGATCTCAAGATGTCAGTCCCTCTCGAGCATCTACCCCACGTTAATTACTACAAAAAAACGGTGCTAACGCACCGTTTTTTTGAAACAATTTTGATTATTTCTTACCCATTCTATCAACTACAACTAAGATAATACCAACTGCAAGCACCAATCCGCCTAGCATAGGAGGAAAATTAACTCGTTTAGGTGTTTCAGTGGTTAATTTTAAATCACCTATTTCAGCCACTTGTTCGCGTTCTTTGTAGGTAAAACCTGTGTAAGATAAAAATACGATGCCTAGAATGATCAAAATCATCCCAAAAACTTTAAAATTCATAAAAATTTCCTTATAAAATAATACAATTAACTTACTACTGTATTAAATGTAGCAGAAAATTAAATAACCACAATAAATTTATCTATTATTATAGCTCAGAATCTGCTAAAGAACTTCTTAGGTGATCAATAGCTTGAGTTGGATTTAACCCTTTGGGACAGACATCAACACAGTTCATAATGCTGCGACATCTGTAAACACTGTAAGCG
This sequence comes from Gammaproteobacteria bacterium, assembly GCA_018061105.1. GTDB lineage: Bacteria > Pseudomonadota > Gammaproteobacteria > JAGOUU01 > JAGOUU01 > JAGOUU01. The sequence goes on along the minus strand of JAGOUU010000037.1, from coordinate 6,084 downwards.
TCTTTTAATTTTTCTAAGCGGCTTTGTTTTTGATTATCACGGCTATCAACTACGAATCGCCATGCTTGTAATAATGCAGCTGGCCCCATAAACTTGTCTGGATTCCACCAAAAAGATGGACAAGCGGTTGAGCAGCATGCACATAAAATACATTCATATAGACCTTCGAGCTTAGCAGCATCTTCAGGCGATTGTAACCGTTCACGAATAGGTGGTGTATCTGTATTTTGTAAATAAGGCTCAGCTTTTTCATATTGTTTATAAAACTGCGTCATATCAACGATTAAATCACGAATAACTGGCAAGCCGGGTAGCGGGCGTAATACTATTTTTTTACCCAAAGTAGAAACCTGAGTGATACAGGCTAAACCATTTTTGCCATTAATATTCATGCCATCAGAGCCACAGACACCCTCTCCACAAGAGCGGCGAAACGACAAAGTCTCATCTTGCTGCTTTAATAAAATTAAAGCGTCTAATAACATCATGTCACTGCCTTCTGGAAGCTCTAAAGAATATTCCTGCATTTTAGGTTTTTTATCAGTCTCTGGGTTATAGCGATAGAGTGAAAAATTTATTTCTGACATATTAATAGACCCTCTCCTGTGGTGGGATCGCTGGAACATATTTCGGTGACATATTAACTTCTCGATACGCAATACTGTCGTCAGCAAAGACTACGATATGCTTTAACCAATTTTTATCATCTCTGTCTTTGCAGTCTTCTCGTGCATGCGCACCCCTACTTTCTTTACGTAGATCGGCTGCTATAGCTGTTGCAACTGCAATAGCCATAAGATTATCTAATTCTAGTGCTTCTACACGAGCTGTATTAAAAACCAACGATTTATCATTCAAATGAGCTGTTTTTAAACGTTCACGCAATTGTTTTAATTTTTCTAAGCCTTGTTCCATATAAACTTGAGTACGAAAGACGCCAAAGTCGTTTTGCATTACACTGCGCATTTCAGTTCGAATTTGAGCCACTGATTCGCCAGATTTTGATTTATCCCAGCGGTTATATCTAATCATAGCTTGGTCTAAATCATCATTAGTAGCAAAAGCCTGATTCATACCTTGATTTAAGCTTTGCTCTAAATGAATACCCGCTGCTCGGCCAAAAACTACCAAATCTAATAAAGAATTACTGCCTAATCTATTAGCTCCATGAACTGATACGCAAGCACACTCGCCTATAGCATATAAGCCATTGACTACCTGTGTATTATTTTTATTTTCTGCATTATTCCCAGATTTATTAACTGATAAAACTTGGCCGTGTACATTTGTCGGGATCCCGCCCATCATATAATGACATGTTGGGACAACAGGAATTGGTTGCTTAGCAGGATCAACGTGAGCAAAAGTTTTGGCTAATTCACTAATGCCAGGCAGGCGTTTCTGAATAACTTCTGGACTTAAATGGTCAAGTTTTAAATAAACATGATCGCCCTTAGGACCACACCCCCTGCCTTCTCTGATTTCAATAGCCATAGAACGAGAGACCACGTCACGTGAAGCTAAATCTTTTTTATTGGGAGCATACCGCTCCATGAAACGCTCGCCATTTTTATTAACTAAAAAACCACCCTCACCTCGACAACCTTCAGTAACTAAGACTCCTGATCCAGCTATACCTGTGGGATGAAACTGCCACATTTCGATATCTTGAACTGATAAACCAGCTCGTAGCACCATCCCAAGGCCATCACCTGTGTTAGTCAAAGCATTAGTAGTTGAAGCATAAATACACCCCGCGCCACCAGTTGCAAGAATAACCGCTTTTGATTGAAAAAAGACCACATCACCGTCGACCATATTTAAAGCTAAGACACCAGCGACATCGCCATTGGCTACGCGCACTAAATCTATAGCATACCATTCACTATAAAATACAGTATTTGATTTAATATTTTGTTGATACAACGTATGCAACAACGCATGACCAGTACGATCAGCTGCTGCACAAGTACGATGAACTAATTCGCCACCATAATGCTTAGTTTGGCCACCAAAAGCTCTTTGATAAATTTTACCATTATCTAAGCGAGAAAATGGCATTCCCATGTGTTCTAATTCATAGACAACTTCGGGAGCAACACTACACATATATTCTATGCTATCTTGATCGCCTAAAAAATCTGCACCTTTGATAGTATCGTACATATGCCATCGCCAATCATCTTCCTCAACATTGCATAATGCAGCCGCCATACCACCCTGAGCAGAAACCGTGTGTGATCGTGTAGGAAATACTTTCGAAATAACTGCAACATTCTTACCAGATTGTGCTAATTGATAAGAAGCACGCAGACCAGCGCCACCACCGCCAACGATGATAGCGTCAAAAGATTTGCGAGGAATTGACATAAAACTCTCCGAACTAAAAATTTTATTTTATTTTAATTTTATTACTAAATTAAAAATAAAATATAAATACCCCATACTAAGTAACCGATTAATGACGTCTTACAAACACCTAAAAATACTGCTCGAAATTTTAAATAAGAAATATAATCTGTTGCTATAACCCATAGGCCTACCCAAGCGTGTCTAATTAAACAAATTAAAAAGATTATAGTAAATGCTTTAAACAAAACAGGCTGAAATAATTCTACCCAACTATTATATTCAAGTTGATTATTGTTATAAAAAAAATAAGCTAAAAAAATAAAATAAGCTGCTAGTATTACAGCTGTTTTACGTTGTACTGCCCAATCATAAACACCACCTTTATTAAAAGCGCCTTTGCTATAAGAACCATAGTTATGCGAATTAGCTACCATAAATATACTCCAAATACTACACCAAACATGACTGTCATAGCTAAGACACAATAAGAACCTAATTTTCCACCTTGTTTAGAATCACCAATATGCATGTCCATTATTAAATGTCTTACTCCAGCTATCAAGTGGTAAACTAAGGCTAATAGGCTAACCCATAAGATAAATTTAACTGGCCAAGACATGAAAGAATCTTTAACTCTATTAAAATTATCAATACTAATTAAAGAATATTGCCACAACCATAATATACAGGGAATTAATAAAAATAAAACAAATCCTGAGATTCGATGCAATATTGAAATAATAGCTGTAATCGGGAATCTTATTGTCCATAAGGCAAGATTTATGGGACGGTATTTTGTGATCATATAATTCTATTAATGTTAAACTCTTGTCCAGATTATAATCTCAATCTACTACTTTAACAATATGCATAAATATGATTGACATAGACACCCTAACTAAATAACAATAACAAATTAGTAAACCAGTAATTAGATTAGAATGGAGAGATAAGATGTCTAACTGCAATATTAATATTAATAATAAAGATATTGGCTTACCCATTCTCAAGGGTACTCTGGGCCCTGACGTTATTGATATTAGTAGCTTAGTTAAACATGGCTATTTTACTTATGACCCAGGTTTTACTGCAACTGCCGCCTGTGAATCAAAAATTACATTTATTGACGGCGATAATGGTATTTTATTACACCGTGGCTATCCTATTGAGCAGCTAGCCGAGAAGTCAACTTATTTAGAGCTATGTTATTTATTATTAAATGGCGAGCTACCAAATAAAGATCAAAAGACTTTTTTCGAAAGTAAAATTACCCAGCATACGATGCTGCATGAGCAAATCATTAAATTTTTTACAGGTTTTCGCCGTGATGCCCATCCTATGGCAATTTGCGTAGGTATAGTCGGCGCACTTTCAGCTTTCTATCATGATTCTTTAGATATCTATAACGAAGATCACCGAGAACTTGCGGCTTACAGATTAATTGCCAAAATTCCAACTATTGCAGCAATGAGTTATAAATACTCTATAGGGCAGCCTTTTATTTATCCTGAGAATAATTTATCTTACGCAGAAAATTTTCTTAATATGATGTTTGCTACACCGTGCGAGAAAAACATTGTGAATCCAGTTATAGCCAAAGCTATGGACAGAATATTTATTTTACACGCTGATCATGAACAAAATGCTTCAACTTCTACGGTAAGACTAGCAGGCTCTTCAGGAGCTAATCCATTTGCTTGTATGGCAGCTGGTATAGCGGCATTGTGGGGGCCAGCGCATGGCGGCGCTAACGAAGCGGTTATTAATATGCTTGAAGAAATCCAAGACGAGAGCAACATTAGTAAATTTATTGCTCGTGCTAAAGATAAAAATGACAGTTTTAGATTAATGGGTTTTGGTCATAGAGTTTATAAAAATTTTGATCCTAGAGCAGTTGTAATGCGCAAAACCTGTGACGAGGTCCTGCAAGCTCTAGGCTGCGCTGACGATCCGTTATTTAAAATTGCCAAAACTCTAGAAAAAATTGCCTTAGAAGACGAATATTTTATTGAGAAAAAATTATACCCAAATGTGGACTTTTACTCAGGAATAATTCTAAGAGCTATAGGTATACCGACAAATATGTATACAGTTATATTTGCGTTAGCTCGTACTGTGGGTTGGATTGCTCATTGGAATGAAATGTTGAGTACACCAGGTTTAAAAATTGGCCGACCACGTCAGTTATATACAGGCTCTGTTAAAAGAGATTATGTAAAACTAGATGCTAGATGATCTGCCTAATACAGAACGAAGCCTCAAAAATATTACGCCCTTTCAATGGCTTCTACTTTTAGTTCCATTATCTACAAGCATATCTTTTGCAATGGATATATTTATCCCTTCGTTAACTGATATCACTATGGACTTTAATACCACAGCTAGCACAGTACAATGGACATTAAGTATTTTTATGTTCGGTGTTGCCTTGGGACAACTAATAATTGGACCACTAGCTGATAGATTTGGAAAAAAACGTCTGACTATTATTAGTTGTATTATATTTACGCTAGCTAGCCTTTGGTGTTCTTTAGCAACTTCAATAAATATGCTAATTGTTGCGCGTGCTGTGCAATCTATTGGAGCCTGTGGAACTTATGTTTTAAGCTATGCTATCGTTCGGGATTGTTTTGAGCCCAAACAAAGTGCCAAACTTTATAGCCAAATGACCGGTATATCATCTATTGCCCCCATGATAGCCCCTATTATTGGAGGTTATTTAGCTTACACAACCAATACTTGGCGCAGTAGTTTTTTTGGTTTATTTGTCATTGGGTTATTAATGCTGATCATATCTGTACTAAAATTACCCGAAACTAATTTTAAGCACTATAATTCAAATTCTGAAATTAATTTATTTACAATTTTATTTGCTAAAAATTTTCTGCCTTATGCACTACTTGCAGCTACTTGCATAGTTGCCCTATTTGGCTTTTGCTGTTTATCTCCCCGATTGCTTATTGAGCATCTAGATGTACCAAAACAAAACTTTGGCTATTATTTTGGCTTAAACGCTTTAGTTTTAATTACGGCTAATTTAATTTCGAGCAAATTAGTCAATTATTTTAGTTTAGGTTATTTAGTAATCGCTAGTTTAGTCCTAATCAGCATGGGTTCAATAATAATGCTGTTACTAAGCCTATATTACCCATTAAATATATTAAACTTTTTAATACCTATGTTAATTATTTCTGCTGGCGTGGGTCTTAGTGTTGGGCCCAGTGCTGCAAGTGCTATGAGAGATTATGCTCATTGCTCTGGTAGTGCTGCGGCTGTATATGGTTCACTACAGTTTCTTATCGGTGGAATTGTAGGCACGATAGTACTAAACTTTTCGTTTGGATCGGCAACGCCGTTTGCTGTGAGTGTACTAATATCTGCGCTATTAACTATAGGCATTATAATAAAATCGCCAAACAAACACGTAACTCCATTGTATTAATCTCTCTGTTAATTCAAACCCCCTTTAGCGCCTCATGGCTTATAAATCGAAGCCAACACCTAGTACAGCTTCGTTATTTACGCCCTATCGCACAGCAGCTGCATGTTGTGCTGCAGTGTCATATTTCAGATCAAAAAGCAAACCGTAACAAGATATCCTCTAATAAAATAGTGTTCAACAACCTTCACTTAATAATATATCTTACTCAGATTTTAAGCTGAGTAAAATATGACCATGCTAATAATGAAGTTAGATATAATATGTAACATTAAGTATGACGGCATCTGTTT
>JAGOUU010000036.1 GCA_018061105.1 Gammaproteobacteria bacterium | reverse complement strand
ATTACTTTCAAAATAAAGGTATCATTTCACCCTTCCAGAGTAATTAATAATTTTCAATAAGCGGTGTCATTGCGAAAATTTGGATTTTATTTTTCTCGAGACTTACGATGCTTAATCATCCGTTGACGTTTATGCATTTGACGAGGTGTCAAAGTATTACGAATACCTTCATACGGGTTATCATCTGTTTTAAATGATAATAGTATTGGTGTTCCAACAATCTTAAGCTTTTCTTGAAAAAATTTAATCAAAAAACGCTTATAATGATCTGGAATAGAATCAGTTTGTTTACCATGAATGACTATTAGAAACGGATGATTGCTACCTAAGTGAGCATAACGTAATTTTATCCGCCGGCCATTAACCAGTGGTGGCTGATGAGTATTTACTGCTTGCTCAAGCAGATTAGTTAATTTTGAAGTAGTAATATTTAATATAGCAGAATCATAACAAGCAATAATATTTTTCCAGAGGTTACCAACATTGGTACCATGCTTAGCTGAAATAAAAAACTTTTTTGCATAAGAGACAAAATCTAAACGGCGCTCTAAATCACTAGTGACTTTTTCTTTTTGTTCTTCGCTAAGACCATCCCATTTATTGCAAGCTATGATCAGGCTCTTGCCTGAGTCTTGCGTATATTTTAATAAATGAAGATCTTGCTCAGTTAAGTTTTCTGAGCTATCAATCAAGGCTATAACAACATCGGCTTCTTTAATAGCCTGTAATGTTTTGACAATAGAAAATTTTTCAATAACATCAGTAATTCGACCACGTCGCCTTATACCTGCTGTATCTATTAATATATATTCTCGGCCATCACGCTCTAATGGAATATATATACTGTCTGTAGTTGTACCCGGTTGATCGTAAACTACTACTCGCTCTTCACCTAACATCCGATTAATTAAAGTAGATTTGCCAACATTAGGGCGGCCAATTATGGCTACTTTAATTGTATTATTTCGAGCTGTTTCTAAATCTGCTAAATCTAACTCAGAATCAAAATCAGAGCAATATTTTGGCAAAACTTCTTCTAATAAACTGGCTATACCGCGACGGTGAGCAGCAGCAATCGGAAAAATTTGCCCTATACCCAAAGTATAAAACTCTGCTAACGCTGTATCAGGATCCATGCTGTCAATTTTGTTAGCAATGACTATGACGGGTTTGCCTGTGACTCTTAATTGATTAGCAATTTGTTCATCAATCGGAGTAAGGCCAGCTCTGGCATCAACTAACCAAAAAATGACATCACTTTCATGAATAGCTTTTAAAGCTTGATCAGCCATACAAGCATCAATGCCTTGTTCATCGCCATTGATTCCACCTGTGTCTATGATTGTATAATTATAATAAGAAGATTTATCTATATCCCATCTACCCTCACCAAAGATACGATCACGGGTGACCCCTGGACGATCGTGGACTAACGCGTCTCTAGAATTAGTTAAGATATTGAATAAAGTTGACTTTCCAACATTTGGTCGGCCAACGATAGCGATTACAGGTGTCGACATAATAAACTACTAAATTATAATGCTGTTAGGCAAGTTAAGCTTTTCTCATAGATTCAAGCTTATAGGCCGCTAAACGCCCGCTATTGTCTAAAATATACATTATATCATTTTTTACTAAAGGCGCCACTCTAATTCCACTGCCACCTAACTTACCACGGGCAATAATCCCCCCATGGTTGTTTGCAAGTCCATGGAAATAACCAGCATAGTCTCCCACTACAATAGTATCTTCTAGAAAATTAGTTCCGGATAACTCTCTCATATGAAGATTGTTCTGTTGCCATAAGACTCTGCCATTGTCTCGATTTAATGCCCAAACTGTGCCTTCAGTATCGCTAACATAAATATGTTTATAATTTACCGTAAAGTCATTGATTGACGATAAACTAAACTTCCATAACTCTGCTCCATTGTTTAAGTCAACCGCTACCATATTTCCTTGATAACTCACAGCGTATAATACGCCACCATTGACTACTGGGCTAGCATTAATGTCGACCATACGTTGAATATTAGAACGGCCATTTGGTGTTGCTATTTGATAATCCCATTCCGGATTACCAGTAGCTTTATTAAAAGCCATTATTTTTCCATTGGAAAAGCCAGCGATAACCATGTTACCCCAAACAATAGGGCTGCTTGTAGCATAAAGAGTTAAATCCGGCACCAAGACTTTATATTCCCAATTTAATTTCCCAGTTAAGCCATCCAAAGAAGATAAAGTACCATCAGTAGTCTGTACATAAACATTTTTGCTATCATAAAAAGAGCTACTTAATATATTTTTATCTAATGGATGCTGCCATAATAATTTACCAGATGTAGCATCTAAAGCAGCTATATTACCGTCAGCAAAACCAATAAATAACTTCTCTGAATTACCACTAACTCCAGAATTAACTTTTTTATTCAAATTATTTTTCCAAATTAACTTTCCCGTCAATGAATTACGAGCTTGTACTGTGCCACGTCCATCAATAGTTACTATTTGGCTATCAAGAGCTAATGGTTTTAATTTTAAATATTCAGAATAATCACCACCACCTACTTTTTCTGACCAAAGTTTTACAAATTTTTTCTCAGGCTTAATCTTGGCAAGCGGCATTGGTGGTTCAGAATTGTCAGTACCGCCTGTTATATAACTACAGCCAGTAGCTAGAAATACTATAGACATTATAGACAATAAAGATATTAAGTAACAAAATGAAATATTTTTTTTTCTGGTTACCCGCACTTTCAACTCCTAATAAACTTAAATAAACTTAAATAAACTTAAATAATCTAAAACAATAAATTTTAATAAGTTAAACTAGCTGTTTCGCCTCTAGTAAATCATTACGCTTCAATGTAATCCAATTATAAAATTGCGACATTTGTGCCACTGTATTACTGTCGCCTTTTCCAGATTCTAAAGCCAAGTTATAAGCAGTTACTGCTTCTGATTTCTTATCCTGGCTAGATAAAATATCACCTTTCAAGTTATAAAAATTTAATGGATAAAGCGTCGCCAATTTGCTTTCAACTTTTGATAGTTTATTTAAAGCCACATCAAATTGCTTTAGTTCGATTAATGTTCGTAGCCAATTTTCTAAAATGACTATTTGAAGATCAGGCCAGCTATCTGTTTCGTTATATATTTTTTGATACTGCTCAGCCGCTTGTTGCCATTTTTGCTCAGAGACTAATTGATTAGCTAAATATACTGCAGCAATTTTACCATAAATAGTTTTTCTATAATTCGTAGCCAAATCAGTGCTTAATTTTTTTTGATCGCTTTCTGTAGTTGCTATCAATAATCTTTCATACATACTTGAAGCATGGGCTATTTTTTTTTCAGCGCGCTTATTTAAGTACTGCCAACCCAATAAGCTAATAGTCACAATCAGAACTACAGTAAGGATCTTAACTCCATGTCTCTTTAAGAAATTAATTAAAATCTGTAGTTGCTCTTCTTCCGTTGTATAAGTTTGCACAGTTAATTCCTGTTTAGTAAATTTAGTAAATTAATTAAATCATTTAATGCTAATTTTTCTTGTGCTTTTTCTTTTCGTAACCATTTTATAGTATAAATCTTATCTCTAGTTTCTTCTTCACCAATTATTATAGCTAGTTTAGCTCCAGATTTATCTGCTTTTTTAAACTGATTTTTTAAACCAAGCCCTGAGCTATTCATAGTAATTTTTAAGCCTGGTATTTTATCTCGGAGCTGCTCTGCCAACACTAAGCCGTGATTTAATCCTGGTTCGGTGAATAAAATTAAATAACAGTCCGGATTATTATTTAACCAATTATTCTGTGTTAACTGCTCACTAACCATTAGTACTAATCGCTCCATGCCAATACTCATACCAACTGCTGGAGTGTGATCACCACCCATTTGTTTCACTAAGCTATCGTAACGCCCACCACCGCAGACTGTACCCTGAGATCCTAAATCATTTGTAACCCATTCGAAAACTGTTAAACAATAATAATCTAAACCACGGACTAAATACGGATTAACTTCATAATCAATATTTAAATTTTTTAAACCTGTTTCTAATATATCCATATGAGCTTTACTAGCTTCATCTAGATAATCAGTCAGCTTTGGAGCGTCAGATATAATTTGTTTTAGATCAGGGTTTTTGCTGTCTAAAATTCTTAATGGATTACGGTTTAGTCTATTTTTACTATCATCATCAAGCTTATCTAGATTAGCAGAAAAATAAGCTATTAATTCTTGCTTATGTTTAAACCTGACTTCTGCTGTTCCCAGGCAATTGATTTGTAACTTTATTTTATGGGCTAAATCAAGCTCCCGCCATAGCCGATTACAAAAAGCTAAAATTTCTATGTCTACGTAAGCAGAAGCACAACCAAAAGATTCAAGACCAAATTGATAAAACTGCCGGTATCGCCCTTTCTGAGGACGTTCATGCCGAAACATTGGGCCTAGATACCAAACTTTTGGATTTTCACCATAAAATAAACTATGTTCAATACCAGCTCTAACTACCCCAGCCGTACCTTCAGGACGCAGACTTAAACTTTCTCCATTACGATCGGAAAAAGTGTACATTTCTTTTTCAACTATATCAGTAACCTCTCCCACGCCACGTTTATATAATTCAGTATGTTCTACTATAGGTAAACGTATTTCTTTATAGCCATAAGATGCAGCTAACGATCGTAATTTTCGTTCAATATATTGCCAGTATCCAACTTCAGCAGGCAATATATCATTCATGCCTCTTACCGCATTTAGAGATGATTTCATAAATAATTAGCTATATTCTTCAGCAATTTTTTTCTGTAATTCATTATCATCAATCATAGCAATATTAGTATTATTATCACTATCTTGATAATCATTTTTTACTATAACTGGAGATGTCGGCAAAAGCTCATCGACTTGCTCCGGGGTTAAACTTGAAACTACTGTGTCTGCATTGTTAACAGAATTAACTGTAATCATATTATCTTCGGGAGACAACAGCCACCACATAATTAAAACACCGACAATAACCCCAGTGATAAGCTTAAATAATCTATTTTTATATAAAGGCCATAGAAAAGACTTAAGTTTTAATAAAACAGATTTAAAACTATGCTTATCGTTATTAATAGTAACAGGAATTTTTTTTAATTTTATCGCTTCTGGTGTGACCTTATGGATAGCATAAAACTTTGATAAGATTTTTTCCGGATCTAAGCTTAATAATTTTGCATAATTTCTTAAATAGCCAATATAAAAAGCTATTGCTGGAAATTTATGGTAAGCATCTTGCTCTAAATATTCGACACAACGCACAGCAAGGCGCAGTTCATTGGCTACGTCTTCTTTGGATAGTTTTGCTTCTTCTCGCGCTGTTTTTAAGACATTACCTGGCCCTAACGATGCCAAATTAATTGTATGATTAATGCTCTCAGGTCCTTGCTCATCAATATAATTATCATAATTATCTGATACCCCAGTCACAGCATCTACAGAATGAACAGAATGATTGGCATTTAGAGCGCTGCTAGCCGCAGCTACTCGATCTGAATGCTCACTATTTACAACAAACTTAGATTTAGGTTTGCTGCCTAATTTAGGTGATTCTTTTTCTATTTCTATTTCTGTAACTTCTTTTATTTCTTTTACTGGTGAATCTTCTAAAACTTCTGACATATACAACCTTTTTGATAGATATTAATACTCACATGATAATATAGATTTATCTAAACTTTAAGCAATTTATGCGTTTTTATTAAGTTTTCCAATTTCCATATATTTTATATCTTCTAAATTTGCATTTTGACTAATTTTAATCTGTCGGCTTTTTTTATATTTTCTTGCATTATCATTTCCTGGTTCATTAAGTAAATTAAGTAAATTTACTAGATCAGGAAATTTTTCTCTTATAATAGCTGATATGTTTTTCACTTCTGCCATATCGCCTAAAGACTTAGCTACTTCTAGATTTAACATAAGTGATCTTTTATCAGGAGTATTTGTTTGATTGTAGCGATATAAATAAGCTTTTGCTTTCTGGAAATCTTTATTATCTACGGATAACTGGCTTAACTCTATTAGTGATTTTTCTGAAAGAGGATTTTGTTTCAGAGCTTTGGCAAAATTGTGTTTAGCTAAACTTTTATCGCCAGCTTTGAGAGCACACAAGCCAGCATTCTCATAAGCTGAGGCTGTATCAGCATAATTTTTGTCATTGACTGCTTCAGCGAATTGTTCATATGCTTTTGTATATTGTTTAGTCTGACAGAGAAATACGCCATAATTATTATGTGCCGTACCTGAGACGCCATTGGTATTATCTGCAGAGTAATCTAAAGCTTGATTAAAATGTTGATCAGCAGAATCTAAATCATCAATAAGATAATAAAAATGAGCCAAATTATAATGAACTTCCGGCATTTTTGGTGCTTGTTTAGCTGCTTTCAAAAACTTATCTTTAGCTCGTTCTACATCACCTTGCTCTAAGTAACCAACACCTAATTGTAAGTTGTATTTTGCAGATTTAGTTAAATCTACATTCCCATAATTGCCATTACTTGCCTCATTATTAGTCAAGCTATTATTACTATTGTTATAGGTTTCAGAACAACCGCTGATTGTAAGAGTTATAGAAGCTATAAATATAATTAAAATATTAATATACATTCTGTGTGAGCATCCTTTTTCTGAGTATATGAAAAATAATTTGTTAAACTTGCTGCATTGTTTTTTCAAATCTCTGGCGGCTTAAGCGTGAACGTGAGGTTTTATCTTTAAAATCACCAGCTAACTGACCACATGCTGCATCAATATCATTTCCACGTGTTTTTCGGACAGTTGTTACAATTCCAGATTTGTTCATTATATCATGGAATTTTGAAATTACGTCGCTCCCAGAACATTTATAATTTGTTCTAGGAAAAGGATTAAACGGAATTAAATTAACTTTAGCGGGAATACCTTCAAGAATACGGATTAATTCTCTTGCGTGTTTAGGCGTATCGTTTATACCATCTAACATGACATATTCAAAAGTAACTTTGCGTTTGTTTTGACCATCAAAATAATTTTTACACGCAGCCAATAATTGCTCTATAGGGTATTTTTTATTAATCGGCACTAAGGTATTTCTTAATTCATTATTAGGTGCATGAAGAGAAACTGCTAAGGCCATAGGTGAGTCCTGTTTAAGCCTATCTAACATAGGCACAACCCCAGAGGTACTTAAAGTTACTCTGTATTTCGATAACCCATAAGCATTGTCGTCTAACATAAGATCAGATGCTTTTAAAACGTTTTCATAGTTTAATAATGGCTCGCCCATACCCATAAAGACAACATTAGTTACTTGAGATAATTCATCTTCTGGTTGAATTTCTAAGTTTTCATTTAGTTTATTGATATCATGATAAACTATCCATAATTGAGAAATAATTTCAGCGCAGCTAAGATTACGATTAAACCCTTGTTGAGCGGTTGAACAAAACGTGCAATTTAAAGCACAGCCTATTTGAGAAGACACACACAAAGTAGCGCGTGTGGCCTCTGGTATATAAACAGTCTCTATGCAATTACCAGGAGATAACTCTATAAGATATTTAATAGTCTGATCTGGCGCTTGCTTTCTTAAGACTACTTTTGGCACATTAATGCAACAAAGCTCTTTAAGCTTAGCTCTAAGAGCAAAACTTAAATTAGTCATTTGATCAAAATCAGTAACCCCTTTTTGATGGATCCATTTGATAATCTGGGTAGCTCTAAATTTAGTCTCGCCTATGCTAAGACAATAATTTTCAAGGTCTTTACGGGAAAAATTTAACAGGTTAACTAAGTTAGTTGCGCTCATAAGATAGTACTGGTCTGAATTTTGGTTAGTCTAACATGCCTAGCTAAAAAATGCATACTTATGCTAACTTATACTACGTATGCTACGTATGCTACGTATGCTACGTATGCTAACATATTAATTAACAATAGTTATTTATATCAACAATAAATTTGACTTGGTTTAGTTTGGTATTTAATTTAACATTCGAGAATAAAAGCTATTTAAATTATAATTCTAATCAACTATTATGTCAGCCTAGTTTAATCATATCATAGGTAGTCTTATGTCTACTCCGAGCACTGAAGTCCGTCTAGTATTAGTTCCAAAAATCTACCTTAAATATTTTATTAAGAAAGATTTTACAAAATTACCAGATGTATTAACTCTTAGACGCGATCCAAAAAAGTGGGTTATTGTAACAGATAGTAACGTACTAAACTTTTCCGTTAAAACGACAGAAAAGGATAAACTGACTAGAATCATCTCTAAAATGACGTTGATTCATAAAGATGGATCTATTGTTAAATTAGAAGATGGAGTCATTAGCAAGAAAAAGCAGTTGTGGCATTGTGGCTCTACCCAAATCCAGTTGAAAAAAAATCTTTCTAAAAGTAAGAAAACTGTTTTGCTCGAAGCTGAGCTAGCTGCTTTATCTGATCGTGACGATGACTCCCCGCCCCCTGCAAAAAGGCCCCGATTAGAAGATTCTCCTAGGGCGGCCCCTCAAGATGCTCCTCAAGATGGTATGGATAGCGATAAAGAGGAATATTTAGGTTCCGGGAGAAGAAGTGGGCTTGTAACTCAACTTTGGCATGTTGATAGTGCTGATGATGATACACTCTTTGATCTAGCTAGGACTGATACTGCGTACGCATTCAGGCATTAAAATAACACTGTATTTTAACTACTATAGTAGGGTGAGCTTAATCACTTATTGACCGCGTCACCTTGAGTAATAATAAGAAGAAATCAAGAAAAACAGACTGAAGCTGATGAGTGGATTCGAACCCCCGACCGGCTGATTACAAATCAGCTGCTCTACCGACTGAGCTACATCAGCATTAAATCAAACTGAAAACAATTTTATTATAAAAATAAATAGATAGCAATAACTTAATGTCTTATTTATAACATATTTTTGATTAATTGTTATAATAGCCTAATATTTATATTACGAGCTTACTAGAAATATTAATAAATAAAAATAATAGCTAAAATATAAAAAACTTATGTCGACACCTAAATCTGACTTAGAAATTGCACTAGCAAACCCTACAAAACTCTTCAAAAATCCTAATGAAGTAATTGCGAGAAATGACTTTTCCAAAGCTGAAAAAATTAAAATTCTTAAGCGTTGGGAGTACGACGTACGGTCTTTAGAAGTCGCTGAAGAAGAGAACATGGGACCAGCATCTTCTAATGGCAAAGTTCATCTTGATCAAATTTTAGAAGCGTTACACGCCGTAGACAAAGATCTCAAAATGGATGATAACTCGCCAACTAAACATGGCGGAGAATAATAAGTTTATCAAAATGTCAAACAGCTAGTCGCGCTGGGATCCTTAACTCAGGCGATATAACTTCTATTGTATACCCAGCGAGCCTACTATTTTGATGCACTAATTTTGATACCGATGCTCTGTCTTGTGTCGAAGTAATTGTTATCTGAAAACCCACTCCATTACTATTAGGCTCAACTTTAGGCTCTGGCCCACCTATTATAGCAGCAACCTCGTTCGCACCTGTTTGTATATTATCCTTACAACCAACACAAGTAGTTATCGTAAATATAAAGTCATATTTCAGTTGCTCTGGTTGTTGAGGAGCCTGTGTCTCAACACAATCTTTAGGTTTCGTTACAACATAAGGTTTATAAGCCCTAACTTCCGGAGAAACTGCTTTTGGTTGTTTCGACTTCTTTGCAGAAACTTTAGAACTTTTAGGAAAGTATTTGCTTACCAACGGGATAACAACACAAGTCCAGGCTAAAGCAATCAATGATGAAAATGCCATGCATATACCAAAGCATCCCATCATTGTAACCATGCCTGAGATGGGGAATATAACAGCCGCAAGAAAAACAGCACATAAATTATATAATACCGAAAAAACAAACACTTGTTTTTGAACTTTTTGTGCTGATTTAAAAATAGCTTTTAGTTTCAATAAATCACTTAATTTATCGATAGTAACCTTGAAAATACTACTCATATCGCTATGTAATCCCATAGCAACACTGCCAGCATTTGCTAAGCCAGCGGCTTCCTTATCATTCCATCCATCCCCAACAACTAAAACCTTTTTCTTGTATTTTTTGATTAAACGCCTTATGTATCTTGCTTTACTTGTACAATTCGCTTGTACAGTTTTAATATCAAGAGCATTAGCGATAGCTATTGCTGACTCTTTATTATCACCAGTTAACATATGGATCTCGATACCAGCTTTTTTTAGTGCATCAATTGTCTTTTTGGCATCGGAACGAAGCTCTTGCTTAAACTTTATTGTAGCCGCCAATGTTTTTGTATCTGATGATTCTAAAGCTATATATATTTCCGTGGTGAAAGACTTATCTGGATACTTACTCTGACTGTCAGGTACTGTGAAACCATTATCAGCCATAAAAATTGCACTGCCAATATAAATTTTGTTAAAACTAGAGCTTTTAGAATTTATTATAAGTCCATGTTCATACTCTTTTGTCTTCACATCTAAATCACTAACACTCTTAGCCTCATCTGACGGTAACTTGAGAATTTTACTCCGCACAATTGCACTAGCAAAATGATCAGCTGGCCTAGTTTGCAAACGTTTGCGTTCTGCTAGATTCACATATGCTAAAATAAGCTTTTGATCAGGTAATAATATGTCTTGCCAATTTATTTCGGCTACTTCTATCTGAGTGAGAGTGCCAGTTTTATCAAACACTATCGTATCGTATGTAGGCAATGTCTCGATGATACTGTCATCATGAATAATAATACTTTTCTTGAACAAGATGGCTTTTAAAATACTAAATGGCAAATTTCCAGACATAAATAAAGCACATGGACAAGCGGCAAATATTATATCCATCATGACAGTAAAGCCAAAACTAAATCCGGATAGTGCAGTCCATATTGTTAGAGCCAATGCCGCAATAGCAAAAACTACAGGTATAAAAATTGCAGCAATTTTATCTGTCATTTTAGAAAACTTTGGTTTATTTTTTTGCTCTATAACAGATTTTATTAATTTTAAATTAGCACTTTCAGTGCCCTTACAAGCAGCTCTTATTTTTATAGTCTCTGAACCTATATTATAGGTGCCTGCATAAACTCTTTCGCCTTCAATCTTAGCTATAACTTTACTACTCTCGCCAGTTGTAAATGTTCCTTCAGATATTTTTGCCGTTCCAGATAATAAAAAACCATCTACCGGGATGATATCATTAGGTTCAATATCTACCTCAAAACCAGCCTCAATAACGCCAGCACGTTTTATTGCCTTTTCGTATTTTTGCTGTAATTTGGTTAATTTATCATACCCACTTTTATTAACTTGTGCTGTTATGACTGTTTTTAACCACTGGCTTAATTTCAAAGCTGCAATAGTGAATAACGGGGCTGTATAAATTACCAGCGGAGCACTAAACCCTAAAAATATAGCATAAACAATACTAGAAACAATGCTAACAGCTATTAAGCTGTTCATGTTTAAACATGAAAAAAAATCATCTTTATTTTTGTTTTTATATTGATGAATCAGTTTCTGAAAAAGTGCTTTGAAACTCAAATAACCGCTCTTAAGATAATCAGAGCCAGTGATAATACAAACACTGATAACTATTAGAGGTAATGCAACTTGCCAGAACAAGCTTAGAGAAATTAACAAAGGCAAGCTGTAGCTTAGATAAAAAATAAACACAGCTGGTACTACAGCTATTAAAGATTTTATCATAGATGAATTTATAAATTTGTTGTATCTAGACCTAGACATACACTCACTTCTCCAGAATAAAATACTTGCTGCTTGCTATTGATTTCTACTAATAACGCTCCTTGATTATCTAAGCCTAATGCTTTACCTAATTTATTTTCATTAGCTAGTTTTATATTGACTAAACGATCATGTAATACATCGTATTTCTGCCATTTTTGCAAAAAATCTTTCAACCCATCTTTGATGAAAAAATTATAATAAGATATAAATTTATTCAGTAAATTAATTATTATTATATTACGGGTGATGTTCAGATTATTTTTTAAATTAGTTTTTAAATTATTTTTTAAATTAACCCATGGTTGATTGATATTTTGCTCCAGGCTGGTTAAAAGCTTGTTATTATAATTATCTCCAATATTAATCCCAAATCCTAAAACTAATTTACAGCTTCCATTTGGCTCACCAATAATTTCCATTAGTATGCCTGCAATTTTTTTATTATCTAATAAAACATCATTGGGCCATTTTAAACCTACATTAGTTGCTCCATGATCCGTTAAGACTTCTGCAACGCTCAAGCCGGCTACCAAACTTAACCCTAGTAATAAATTTTGATTACCATAATAGTTCCACCCCATAGAGCAATAAATATTATTCCCAAAAGGTGAATACCATATTTTCTTACCGGCTTGGGTACTACGCCCTCTTCCTGCTGTTTGCATTTCTGTAAAACAAACTGTAAATTGGTTATCGAGAAGATGTTTATTAATTAGATAATCATTAGTAGAATTTAAAACAGGAAAAAAAATTAATTCAGCGGGTGTTAGTAACTGTTTCCTAATAGTTTCTAAACATAAATAATCAAATTGCTGATTTAAACAATAACCTTTGCCTACAATAGTATTAATATGATAATTTGTTAATTGCTCTTCAAGAAATTGATTAATTTTAGAAACTCGCTTACTGATCGCAGCTCGCGAAGTGCCAAATATTTCAGCTAACTTTTGGCCAGAATGATAATTCTCATCTGAGATCAATTGTAATATTCTATAATCAGACTGATCCATTTACAACAAAGCCCCCGACGCTTTGCGTCGCCCCCTTTACGACACTGAAAAATTTATGTTAGTTGCGTAATCAGATACTGTACAAACATTAATGTTTTTGTTTATTGAGCTAGAAATATAGTCATTAATCAATTCTTCAATTTCATAATCTACTACAGTACAATTACTGAAATCCAAAGTAACGTTTGATTGCTCAGGGATTTCATTCAACGCCTTGGCAATATTAGCTTTTGATAAAAAAGTTGTATACTCTCCGAATACAATTCTATAGTCCTGAGCATTGTCATTTTTAATTATTTTTATATTTTGTAACGTATAATAATTTCTTAAAATAAAAAATATTGAAACTACTAGGCCCCAAAAAACTCCCCGTAAGAGATCTGTTAATAAAATTGCAATAATAGTTGTTACAAAAGGCACAAAATGATGAGCCCCTTTTTTAAACATATCTCTAATTAATTTTTCACTAGTCAACTTATAGCCAGTCACTATTAATATAGCCGCCAAAGCAGCTAAAGGAATTTGATTGATTAAGGGGGCTAAAAATAAAAGACTCAATAAAATAAACACGCCATGAATAATGGTAGACATTTTAGATTGGGCGTTATTTTCAATATTTACACTGGTTCTAATTATCACTGAAGTAATCGGCAAACCACCTAATAAACCGGATAGCAAATTACCTACCCCTTGGGCTTTCAATTCTTTACTTGTGGGGGTTACACGTTTTTTAGGATCTAATTTATCACATGCTTCTATGCTTAACAATGTTTCTATACTACCGATTATAGCTAACATAATTGCATATTTATAAACTACTATATTAGTAAAACCATTTAAATCAAAAGGCAGGCGAAAACTAGAATGATTAAAGACACTAGGTATATTAACAAGATGAACACCAGTCAAAGCTATTTCAGGTAAGTAAACAAAAAAAATATTGTTTAAAATTACAGCTAAAACAATCGCTATAAGAGAACAAGGAATGTACTCTGTGATGGCTTTGGTAACTTTATTTTTTTTTGCAAGATCACTAGAGCAGATGTATATAATAAGTAAGGTCAACACTGAAATCATCAAGGCGCCTAGGGAAATATTATTTAAGACTAATAAAATTTGATCCCAAATTTGATTATAAAAATCAACACCATAATTTTCTGTTAGAGTGAGAGTATCATCGAATAATTCATCGTGGTAACCAATTAAATGCGGTAATTGCTTGAAAATAATAATAATTCCAATCGCTGCTAACATTCCTTTTAGAACTGAAAAAGGTATATAATGTGCGATTATGCCTGCCCGAAGTAGGCCAAAAATATATTGAAAGCACCCAGCTAGTATCACAGCGGTAAAAAATAATTCTATACTTCCCAACTTACTCACACTAAGTAAAATAACAGGAACAAGCCCAGCAGCACAGCCACTTACGCTCAAAGATGAACCGCTAAGAAATCCAACTACGATACCTCCAATGATACCCGCAATTAATCCAGAAATTGCCGGCATATTAGATGCTACAGCTATGCCTAAGGAAAGTGGTATGGCGACTAAAAAAACAGTAACAGCGGCTTTTAAATCGTAAGAAAATTTTTCAGTGAAATATTTGTTTTTATCAATCATAACATTTACCCACGAAATATTTAGTCAACAATCAAATATGATTTTGTAAGATCCAGCACGCTTTTTCATGTCTAGATATTAAATCTGAAGCCATGGCTACAGTACCTTCATCATTAGCAGGCTGTGCAGCAGCAATGAGTTTTTTTAAATCGCTAACAATTCTTTTTTGATCAGAGCAAAGATCAGCAATC
Organism: Gammaproteobacteria bacterium; assembly: GCA_018061105.1. GTDB lineage: Bacteria > Pseudomonadota > Gammaproteobacteria > JAGOUU01 > JAGOUU01 > JAGOUU01. The sequence continues at coordinate 521 of JAGOUU010000036.1, read as the reverse complement.
ATTTCATCAGCACTTATCTCAGAATTTCCATAGGATATCTTAGTCAAGTCACTGAACTCTTTAAAAGTCGCTGGGGTTTTGCCACCTAAGATAAGAATTCTTTCTGCAAGTGTATCTACCATCTCAGCAAGTTCTTTATATTGTATTTCAAATAAACTATGCAGCGAGTGAAAATTTGGGCCTTTAACATTCCAATGATAATTTTGAGTTTTTAAATACAGACCATAGGTATCAGCTAATAATTGCTTTAGCTCTTTAATAGTATGATAATTATCAGACACACTTAACTCCATTTAATATTTAATTATTCTTGTTAATTTATTTACTTGTTTGATTATATCATAATAATTTTAATTTTCTACCGCAATTAGCACCATCTAACTGACAAATAAAAGAAAACTCAGGTAAATGACCAATAAAATGAACAAAGTCTATTAAGATGGTTCTCAACTTCTCAGAGTGATCTTTAAGATCATCTTTAGAGAACTTTATAAACTTAACCTCGCACGCTACTTTATAAG
>JAGOUU010000103.1 GCA_018061105.1 Gammaproteobacteria bacterium | reverse complement strand
TCTTTGCATATACACATCCATTTTTCATGGATTCCCAAAAGTTAACGGTCATTAAATCTATGGTATTGCCCTGCATAGCTGATGATTAATATAGAAACCAGTGATATTTTCAGTTCCCTCTAACTGCATGCTTATTTGCTATCTACTTTAATTGTAAAACACTATCCGTTACACTTCAATCTTGAATCCGCCTGTATTATTTTTTTTCATACACCCATTAGCTTGATTATTGCATTTCTACTTAAAACCTTATTAGAAACTTACTTAATTATAATTTCTTCTATTTTCCTATCCATAGTACCATCTTGTAAATCCCTCATAAACTTAATATCTAACGCATGAACTAAAAGTTTATTATCTTCTGTACTAAGAGTAACAGTACCGGGGGTAAGTGTTATGGAATTAGCATATATAACCACACCTAGTTCCGTATTTTGCCCAGAGATAATAGGCTCTAATAACGGGTATATACTAATATTTCTCCTCCAGGCGATTTTGGATACAGAAATTGATGACTTAATTATCTCTGCAATTAACCAAAAGGCATATTTCATCGATTTTAAAATATCGATATTAAGTTTTGTAGGCAGTAAAGATAATTTATGAGCAAAATAATAAACTATAGATGGAGTTAGAATTGCAAAAAAAATATACATAAGGTCAGGTTTTATACCGGTTAATCCAAGCCAGATAATAAAAAATACCAACAATGATATAAATTTTTTAGTGTCCACTTAAACCACTCCTGTCATTATCAACTGTAGACGTAAAAGGAAGAAGTAATGTGCTTAAACAAAACATCAATGCTATGATAATAAATATGTTATTAATTGCAATAATAAAGGCTTGTTGATTTATTGTATTATCTAATAAGGCATAAGCTGCAAGCTTGGGGTTATCTACCTTGCCATATAACATTTCAGTAAAAAAGCCTAATTGCTCTTGGACAAGAGGTGAAGTAAATGCCATATTGTCTTTCATGCTTTGGGCAAAAATTTTGGATTTTGAAATAATAAGGCTATTAATAAATGCCAGTCCTATAGCACCTCCAAGATTTCTTGTTAGGTTATATAAACCACTCGCATTTTGAACTTTATCTTTAGGCATCGTTCCAAGAGCAAGATCATTTATCGGCATAAAACAAAACATCAAGGCTATACCTCTAACCATTTGAGGCAAGAACAGCTCCCAGAATCGTGAGTCAGCAGTTAGAAAGCTATTTAAGTAGCAACCTAGCCCAAATGTCAAATATCCAATGGCCAGCATAATTCTTTTATCCAAACCAGAATCAAATACCTTTGCCGCAAGAGGAGCCGAGCACAACTGACATAGCCCTGTTATAATCATCGTTATACCTATTTGCAGAGTATTAAATCCGGCTACCGAAAATAAAAATAAAGGAAGAAGATATACCACACCGTAAAGGCCTACACCGAGAATAAAAGAATATATACAGCCAAAAGAAAAATTTCTGTTTCTAAAAGCCCCAAGATCAATAATCGGGCTTGAAAAAGTAAGTTCCCTGATAATTAGGCAGATAAAACCAAGCAATACTAATACAGATAGAATTAAAATATAAGTATCGTCTAACCAATCTTTCTTATTTCCCTCTTCCAAAACATATTGTAAACAGCCCAAGGTCATAATCATTAAAGCTATACCTAAAAAATCAAAATTAGAAAGCAATTTAAGATTTGGCTTATCAAAATCTACATATATATACACAGTAGTACAGACAAATATTCCAGGAATTAAGTTAAGTAAAAACATAAAATGCCAGGATATATTTTCTGTTATATATCCACCAAGCGTAGGGCCAAGAGTGGGAGCAAGAGTTACGACAAGACCTATAATCATACTAACTTTAGTACGCATCTCTTTTGGAAAAATAATAAAAACTGCGCCAAAAGCAGTAGGAATAAGAGCACCACCAAAAAAACCCTGCATCGCTCTAAAGACAATCATAGATTCAATATTCCAGGCAAGCGCGCACATGAGACTCATAACTGTAAAGCCAAGAGCAGCTATAAAATATAAAATTCTTGTCGACAATAACCTTGCCAAAAAGCCCGTGGCCGGAATAATTATGACTTCAGCTATCAAGTAAGAAGTTTGAATCCATGATAACTCGTCACCTGAAGCAGATAAGCCAGCTGCTATTACTGAAAGTGAACTTGCTACTATTTGTATGTCTAAAATAGCCATAAACATACCAACTATCATCGCAAAAAATGCTATAACCTGTTTGGGATTTATTTTTATTTCAGGCAAAGAATTTTCCATATAAGTGTTTATTCTTATTTAGTATAGCTAAGCTAGTCTATTTAAATATTAAAAAATACTCTATTAATTAGCAAGAAACACTTGTATTATGTTCTTAAGTTAAACCTAAAACAGCACATTAACAAAAACAATTGATTAATTGTTTTTAGAAAGTAGCTCTAATAAGACGATCATTAATAGCAAGTCCTATAGATTCATTCGGAATCGGTGCAATTGCAATTCTCTGGAGTGAATTTACCCTCGCATAATCATCAAGTGTGTGTAAATAGCTAAATAAATTTGCCGCTGCTATTGCTAAATCGCCAGTAGGACTTAAATTTAAAGATCCTTTAGAATTTAATTTACTACCGCCGAAATTGAGCCCTATTTCTCCTTCTTCTAAAGATATTGCATTAATTCTTATGGGGGTTTTAGGGGCATAATGGGTATACATCATTCCTGGAGCTTTTATGGCTGAGGATTGTGTAGCAATTTCCACCTGCCTATCAATTATTTGTTCTATTATTTGCGGAGTAATAAAACCAAAGCGCAAGATGGTAGGCACTGAGGTTGAAAGATCAATAATTGTCGATTCGAGTCCATATTTAGTAGTGGTTTCTGAGTCAATAACAAATACGCTCTCACTTTTGAAACCAGCTTTTACGTGCCTATGTGAGGTTGGGCTTAAATACCCTGACTTATTAGCGCTTGGAGCTGCAATTGGTACTCCGCTTTGGATTATTAAATCACGAGCAACTCTATGAGCCGGTACTCTAATTGCAACAGTAGATAATCCAGCTGTTACGCATTCTGCTAACCTACTGCTATTCCTTCTTGGTAATACCATAGTTAGAGGACCAGGCCATAATTTACTAAGCAAATAAGCTTCCTTATTAAAAATTGCCAACTCCTCTGCTTGCTCTAGACTTGCAACATGAACTATTAGCGGATTATTACTTGGCCTCCCCTTAGCCTGATATATTTTAAGGCAAGCCTCCTCGTTAAAAGCATTTGCCCCAAGTCCATACACTGTTTCGGTTGGAAAGGCCACTAATTCACCAGCTTGGATAAGTTTTACAGCTTCCGCAATTATTGCCAAATCCTTCATAAAACCTTATAACTGATCAAAATTGGCTACCTTATTAAATAGCTGCTTTGTCCGAGCAAGTAGCAGTAACCTGTTATTAGCAATTTTTGCATCACTATCCATCACCATAACATTATCAAAAAAATTACCTATCAAGTTATTTACCTTTGCGAGTTCCTTCAAACTCTCTGAAAACATCTTCTCCTCTATTAGAGAGTCAATTTTAGGAGTTGCTAATTTTAGAAATTCCAGTAATTTTTTTTCTTCCTCCCGGTGGAGTAAATTGGTATTTATTTCCCCATTTAATTTAGCACTACCAAGGATGTTACTTGCTCTTTTATAGGAATTTAACGAGGTCTTGCCATCTTCAGTATCCAAAAAACTATTTAATGCTTCTAGTTTCCATTTTATACTACACAAGGAAGGTTCTAGTCGGCAATTTACAACTGCATTGACTCGTGCCAGATCAAATTCCTCTTTGAAATAATTTTTTACCCGGTCTTCAATAAAGCTAATAATTTGGTCAGCATCTTCAGAATTACTATTTACTCCCTTAGGGTAAAGGTCACAACTATGCTCGATTAACTTTTGCAAATCCTGTTCAAGTCGATTCTCTAGAATAATTCTTATA
>JAGOUU010000102.1 GCA_018061105.1 Gammaproteobacteria bacterium | reverse complement strand
GCAATATTGTACTTGAATACGATCATGCACTTGGGGCAATTACCCAATTAAAACAAAAATTAATGGCTATAGGTGAAGCAACTGCCCTATTTGGCAATGAAAGAAATGAAAATTTACAATCTATACTGGCTAATTTAGATCAAACTATGTTTGGCGAGGAATTATATAAAAGTGTTGAAGAAAAAGCGGCTAATCTACTTTATATGGTAATTAAAGATCATCCGTTTAGCGATGGCAATAAGCGCATTGGTAGTTTTTTGTTTATGCTATACTTACAAATAAATAAGTTATCAGCTAAAATTGATAATGTGGGATTAACCTCTTTAGCTCTACTAGTTGCTGAATCAAATCCGCAACAAAAAGATTTAATAGTTAGATTGATAATAAATTTATTAGTTAAATAGTTTTAAAGCCCTGTACATATGACTAGATTTATCTCCGTTAGCCCAGTAGACAATTATATTTTAGAGATTGTGACCGATGATAATAGGGTTAATTTCCCCCCAATTCATAATCAGCTACAGCCCTTTTAAAATAAAGCATTTTCTGCATATAACCTATCCGTAACCATTTACCACAATCTATAATAAAGTGTAAAACAGAGCGCGCTGGTGCACACATAAAAAATACACATAAAAAGTTGATAAATATATAGATAACATGTTAATATATTGCTGTAATAGTAAGGTTAGATAATGAAATTTGAATGGGATAATAATAAAAATCAGATTAATATAGCAACTAAAGGTGCTGATTTTGCAGATGCTGAAGAGTTATTTACTAACGGTTCATTACTGCAAATAGTTGATAACCGAAAAAATTATGGCGAAATTCGCTATACCGGTTATGGTTATGTTAATGGTAGGTTAATGAATATTATTTTTACTGAACGCATCCCGAATATTATCCGTTTAATTCCTTTCAGAAAAGCTAATAAAAGAGAGGTGGAAAAGTATGAAAAAAATATCAAAAACTGACTGGGCTAGAATCGATGCAATGACTGATGATGAGATTGATTATACAGATAGTCCAGAAGTTACTGAAGAAATGTTTGCACTTATGACAAAGCGTGAACCAGAAAAAGTAAAAGTTAATCTCAATTTAAACCGCGAAATTGTAGATTTTTTTAAGTCACAAGGTAGTAAATACCAGACTAGGATTAATGACGTACTACTAGCATTAGTGCACAAATATAAAAGACATAATCACAGTATTAGATAATGACTTTTTTATAATCAAATGCTAAAAAATTTTGGATAGCACCTGGTGCGTTTAGATAAGTAATCCTAAACTACTACTATTGTGGGCATTATGAATGGAGTTTATAAATTATTAACCACGGCAGCGATCTGTATATCTAGGAGTTCCTGCAGAAAATGGCGGACCTTACGTAAAGCTGGAAATGGTAAAAGAGTCAAGTGCGACCAGTACAAGATGCTCGTGTGATAATATACCTTTACTAATTAAATTTCTCTCTTTTTCACGATTACAAAAAAACTCTTCTTCGGCAAGATCTTACGGAAAATATCGGTGCATTTACCGACTCCTTACTAATTATGCTATAAGTATTATATTATACTAAGAATATAATATAACTGTTATAAGCAGGGCTGTCCCATTTAGAATGCTTGAATAATACATATGTCTTTTTTTGGGTGGGCGCATAATAATTGGGATAAATTATCCGCTATGTTTGAACTTAGGGACCCAATCCGTAAGGTTATATATGCTACCACTGCGATTGAATCATTGAATGTGACCTTAGTAAAGCTATAAAAAACGAGCGGATATTCCCTAATGATACTTCAGTTTTTAAGAGTTTATATGTGGCTATTTTAAATATTGAACGGAAACTGGCTATGCTAATCCGACATTGGCAGTCCGCTTTTAGTTAATTATTAATTAAATTTGGTAAGGTATAATTTTGGATTTATACAAAATTTATGACAGAATCACAAAACCACATTGTCCCGCATATTTCGATGTAGCTAAATGGCAAATATCTGTAAATAAAAGTCAATACCTTTTTTTTCAATAAGATTAAGGATTTTTAAAGCTAAGCCAGAAGGTTTTTTATTACCTGTTTCCCACTTAGCTATAGTCGAAGGACTAACGCCAAGTATTTTAGCAAATTCAGGCTGCGTTACTTTTGCAATATTTTTTCTGATATTGTGTATTTCATCTGGCTTCATTACATGGCTATCTATCATACAAAGTTTATCGTATTTCTGCATAGTCTTAAGGCCAACAACCCCAGCCTCATAGCCATTACTTACAGACTCGTGTATTTCCTTTAATATTCTACTCATTAATTAATACCTCAATAATTTCTTCAAGCTTTAATAATTCTTCTAAATGCACAAACAAATAATCATTAGCATATTCTTTCAATGCCGTAAGTTCTTTGCTATTAATGTTCTCAGATTCATTTTTGCTAAATCCAAACAAAAAAATCCAACCTGTAGATTGTTTCATGGCGACTATCGTTCTGTATCCTCCACATTTACCCATACCCGCTTTTGCAATTCTCTTTTTAAAGAGATTTCCACCAAGATCAGCATCAATTAAACCATTTTCCATTTCCTCTATCGCTTTAATAATAACAGTATCAGATATTTTATTTTTACTCTGCCAACGTTTAAACTGTTTATTTTTATATATCTTCATTAGCACTTTCTTTCACCTAGTGAAATATTATAGCATAATATAGCACTGGGTGAAATTTTTTTATTTAAGGACCTTTAGTTTTCTAACATTAATTATTTATTAAAAGGCTATGCCGTTAATAACAATATAATTAACACTACTCATTGCCGCCAATTAGAATTAAATATACAGTTATTTAACTTGATTTTCATTAGGGGTGATTGTGGTACAATTTTTTCTGGAGTCGCGTTTCGACCCTGAGAGCACCAAAATATCTGTTGCATTTCAACCTTGAATAAGCGAGAGATAATATATAATATATGGCTGGTGTAAATGTACACTATAATTATTATATAGGATTTTTACAAGTGAGATAAAGTTATTATGGCATATGATGACACAACATTAAACAAATTTCTGGATCCCAAAAATGATATAGCGTTTAAGCGCATCTTTGGTGAAGAAAAGAATAAGGACATATTATTAGATTTTATCAATAGTGTACTGCAAAATCATGGTTCTATCGTAGAGAGTATAGAGTTTATACCAACAATTAATGTTCCTGACATTGGACGTGAGAGAGTTAGCATTGTTGATATAATGTGTCGGGATAATCATGGTAAAAAGTTTATCATTGAAATGCAGGTGGTATCTACTAAAGAATATTTAAAGCGTGCTCAATATTATGCCGCAAGAGCATATATTAAGCAAAGAACTAAGTCAGCCAAATATGCTGGTTTAAAGGAAGTAATTTTTTTAGCCATATGTGCGGGTATAATATTGCTAGATCATGATGATTACATCTCTTATCATCAAATGCTAGAACTAAATACCCATGAGAGACACTTAAAAGAGTTTTCTTTTACTTTTATTGAATTAGGCAAATTTAATAAAACTGTTAACCAATTGACAACTACTTTAGATAAGTGGGTATACTTTTTTAAGCATGCGGTAGAAGCAAAGAGTTTTCCAGAGTCAATATTGAAAGAAGCGTATATTCATAAAGCTTTGGATGAGTTATCTGCTTTTAATTGGACAGATGAAGAGTTAGAGGCATATGAGCATTCTGAAGCTGAACATGAAGCTTATGTTAATGGTATGGAGGAAGCAGAGGAAAAAGGCATGCAAAAAGGTAGACAAGAAGTGGCAAAGAATTTATTAAGGTTGGGTATGGAAGATTCTGCCGTAGCATCAGCTACAAATTTAACTTTAGAGCAGGTCAAATCTTGGGAGTAGTTGAGTAATACAGATTGCAATAATGTATCAGTTGTAGGTAACCAGAACCATGAATACTTATAGATATTAGCTCGAACATAAAATACTCGTCACGATCAGTTAAAACAAACGAATGTGGCTTCTAAAGAGCAAGGCTTTGATATATCAAAATTAATTTCTATAAATATTTAGG
>JAGOUU010000101.1 GCA_018061105.1 Gammaproteobacteria bacterium | reverse complement strand
GGAAACGAGATTCGAACTCGCGACCCCAACCTTGGCAAGGTTGTGCTCTACCACTGAGCTATTCCCGCTTAAACAACTGATGTACCTTTTACTTTAATCTTACTTCCTGTCAATAATTTACTTAAATTATATTTAGTTTTTTATTTTTCAAATTTATCATAATCAACTGCTGTTTCAACAACAGTAAATTTATTGCTCAGATGAGTAATAACCAAATCTTCTAAGGCAATTGCACGAAGTTCTTGCATTTTAGGTTGGTCATAATACATATCTAAAATTTCATTAGATACGTTATTTGTACCCATTAATTCGGACAGTTTAGCACGAATCATTTCGCGATCAACTTTAAGATCATGCTGTTTAATATAAGCAAGCACTATTAAACTAGTATGCACTCGCTTACGTGCATCTTCTTCTAGCTTCGAACGATCTATAGAAAGCTTGTTATTTTTTCCAGTATATTTTTTGTACTGCTCTTGGCGTTCTTTAACCATATTATTTATTTCTACTTCTATAGCAGATCTTGGAATATTAATAGGTTTAACTTCTCTTAGTGCAGCCAAAACACTTTCTTTATAGTCCTGATGAACACGATTAGTTAATTCTTTGTTTAAACTTTCTTTGAGCTTTTCTTTTAATAAAGCTGGAAAATCTGCATCATCGTTTATTTCTATTTCGTGAGAAGCAGATGCGCTATCGTGATCGTGATCACAGTGCTCATCATGTACATGATTATGATTCGATCCTACACCTATACCAAAACGCTGACAAAATTCTTTATTAACTTCTGGTAAAACAGCATGCCGAACAGTTTTTAAATTAATTTTAAAAGTAATCTCTTTGCTAGCATAATCTGCTTCATGATAATCACTTGGAAATGTTAATTTTATTTCAAATTCTTCGCCCGCTTTGTGGCCAACAATACCATCTTCAAATCCTGGTATTAAATGATTACTACCCAACTCTAGTTCAAAGTCTTTAGCTGCCGCAGAATCAACGACTTTACTATCCATTGAGCCTTCAAAATCAATAATAACTTTATCACCCATTTTTGCTGAAGTATTTAGATCAGTTACGTTTTCCCACTCAGCGTAGCTCTTTAAAAATTTTTCAAAGTTTTCATCAAGAACGGTATTGGATAATTCTACAGTTTTTTTAATAACTGAGGCTTTTAAAAAGTCATTATCTGAAAAAGAAATTTCTGGATAAATCTCTACGCTCACAGTGAATTCTAAATCTTTACCTAATTCTTTTTGTGTTACATCAACATTCTCGATGCCAGCTATGTCTAGTTTTTTTTCAGTACAAAATTTATCAAAAGATTTACGAACAATCGTATCAACTACTTCAGCTTCAATGCCTTTGCCATAATGTTTCTTAATGTAAGCAACAGGTACTTTACCAACCCTAAACCCATCAACTCGAGCTTGCTTTGCAACTTCTTCAATTTTTTTACTATATTCAGATTGTAATTCTCGTGCTGGTATAGAAATATTTATATTAAGCTTAAGATCGCTGATCGATTGGACCACAGATTGCATACTTATGTACCTCAAGTAGCTAATTATATAATTTAATTTGACTGCTAATTACGTAGTAATATGGTGCGAAAGGAGAGACTCGAACTCTCACGGGTTTCCCCACTGGAACCTAAATCCAGCGTGTATACCAATTTCACCACTTTCGCGTGACACTTAAACTGGGGTGAGCGATGGGGCTCGAACCCACGACAACCGGAATCACAATCCGGGGCTCTACCAACTGAGCTACGCCCACCATTACTTAACTATTAACCACGTATGGCGCGCCTGGCAGGACTCGAACCTGCTACCCTCGGCTTAGAAGGCCGATGCTCTATCCTAATGAGCTACAGGCGCTCTCTAAATAATATTAAAAATATGGTCGGGGTAGAGGGATTTGAACCCCCGACATCCTGCTCCCAAAGCAGGCGCGCTACCAGACTGCGCTATACCCCGTAAGTATTTCTAAAGCTGAATAATACCTAGAAAATAAACTCCCGTCAATTAGCTCGTTAGATTTTTTTAGATTTATTCATGATTTTATTAGCTTTTTTTATAATTTTAAATCAATATTACTCAAGCTTTTATAAGCTTTAATTAGATAACTGATAACTGTCGTCACAGTCAATACTGTAGAGATTAACAGCAAAAATACCCCCAATACAACTATATCAATACTACCTACAATATTATCCATTAGATAAATAGGATCTCGACTTAATAATATTATAATAGCAATCATCTGCATAGCAGTTTTAGCTTTGGCAAGTTTAGACACTTTGACCGATTGGCTGAGGCCATTTTGAGCCATCCATTCTCTCAGTCCTGACATCATGATCTCACGACTGACAATAATAATAGCAGGCACGGTAATCCAATAAGAATTATATTCCCCCAGTAACATCATTAAAGCAATCACAACAATTAATTTATCAGCAATGGGATCCAAAAAAGCGCCAAAATTAGTTTCTTGCTGTAATCTTCTCGCCATAAAACCATCCAACCAATCTGTTAGACTGGCTACAGTAAAGATTAACGCAGCAATTTCATAATGATATGTTATAGGTAAGTAATATATAACTATAAAAAAAGGAATTAAAATAATACGAAATAACGTTAAACTATTCGGGAAATTAAAATTTTTAGCTTTATTAGTCATGATAAAAATTCTATTTATTAATTATTTAATATATTTACTGCTACTATTGGGATCATGCAAATATTCATAAATTATTTTTGCCTTGGCTTTACTAATTCCTGGCACCATTGCTAATTGTTCCACTGTAGCAGATAGAACTTCCTGCCAACCACCTAAATGCATAAGCAAATTTCTTCTTCTTCTTGCACCGACACCAGGAAGATCTTCTAATAAAGAATGAGTTTGTTCTTTGCTTCGCTTAGCACGATGCCCAACAATAGCAAATCGGTGAGCTTCATTTCGAATTTGCTGCAGTAAATGCATGGCTTCAGACTTAAAAGAGATCTGTAAATATTCCATAGATTCTCCACTTAAGATTCGATCATATTCGGCTCGCCTTCCCTCACCCTTAGTTATACCATATATTTTTATATTAGTTAATTCTGGAGTCTCTGTTAAGTCAGCAATTACTTTTTTTGCAGCATTAACCTGACCCTTGCCTCCATCAATTAAAATAAATTCTGGCATAGTTTCCATATTTTCAGAACCCGCGCTTAACATTTTTTTATAACGTCGGATGAGAACTTCGGAAATTGAGCCAGTATCACTGTTTTTGTTAAGATTAATATTATAACGTCGATAACTAGCTTTATCAGGGCCACTGCTGTTGAATACTATACAACTGGCGATCACGTGCTGACCAAAGGTATGACTAACATCAAAGCATTCGATACGATTAGGAATCTTACTGAGATTTAATTCTTGCTTTAACAACAAAAATTGATGCTCATAAATAGCGGCTTTTTTACGATTCTTTTCAAATAATTCTTTGGCATTTTGCTCAGCTAAATTTAACCAACGTAATTTAGATCCCCTTGGATTAGTAATAATATCTAGATTGTGAAGATTACGAAAATTATTATTAATAATATTATTTAATAATTGCTGATTATCATGACTTAGATCAAAATTTAGGACTAATTCAACAGGACACCCTGTACTCTCAGGTAAATTTAAATAGAACTGGCTTAATACTGACAAGTAAATTTCTTCTAAAACTACATTATTATTATATTCTAGTGAAATTTTATCTGTATATTCTTTACTGCCTAACAAAGATCCATGACGAAATTGTAAAATCGCCATTATAAGAGTATTACTAGAAATAATACAGGCAATTACATCTGTAGATTTATGCTGTTTTTTATTGCTGCTCACATATTGCTGAGCCGCCACAGTTTGTAATTTTTTAATTCTATCTCTTAAGATAGCAGCCTGTTCATAAGATTGATTATTCGACGCTGTTTCCATAAGATCAGCAAATTTGCTAATTAATTCTTGACTTTTACCTTCAAGAAAAATTTTTGAATTTTTAATATTTTCTGAATAATCTGCAGGATTGATCTTATCTACGC
>JAGOUU010000035.1 GCA_018061105.1 Gammaproteobacteria bacterium | reverse complement strand
GTTTTGTCGTCGGCTTCCTTCAGATTCCACCTCGCGGTGAACACCCTTGCCTAGACTAGTTGACCAGTTCGAATCAGCCAACAGCGGACTTCCACCGCCTAGATCCGCGCCATGCCCGGCGCACACAAAAAAACCCCGCAATTGCGGGGTTCCTGCATAGACATACTATAAGATAGATATATAAGCGTATTAATATGACTTACATCATACCGCCCATACCACCCATACCACCCATGCCGCCCATTCCACCCATGCCTGACATGTCAGCAGCGCCGCCTTCATCTTTATCTTTAACTTTAGCTACCATAGCTTCAGTAGTAATCATTAAACCTGCAATAGACGCAGCATTTTGTAAAGATGTACGAACCACTTTAGTTGGATCTATAATACCAAAGTCAAGCATATCACCAAATTGATCAGTTGCAGCATTGAAACCAAAATTGCCTTTTTGACCTAATACTTTGTCGAACACAACTGAAGGCTCGCCGCCCGCGTTAGAAACGATCTGGCGTAAAGGCGCTTGAATAGCACGACGGATGATATCAATACCAACTGTTTGATCTTGGTTAGCACCAGTTAAGTTCTTAATAGCTTGGAAAGCACGCACTAAAGCAACACCACCTCCAGCAACAACACCTTCGGCAACAGCAGCGCGAGTAGCATGTAAAGCGTCGTCTACACGATCTTTCTTTTCTTTCATTTCTACTTCAGTAGCTGCGCCAACTTTAATAACCGCAACACCGCCAGCCAATTTAGCAACACGTTCTTGTAATTTTTCACGATCGTAATCAGAAGTTGTGTCTTCGATTTGTTGTCTAATTTGAGTAACACGACCTTCAATTTTAGCAGCATCGCCTGAACCATCAATAACTGTTGTGTTATCTTTAGTTACTACTACACGTTTAGCAGTACCAAGATCTTCAACTGTGGCATTTTCAAGACTTAAACCAACTTCTTCAGAGATCACAGTAGCTTTAGTTAAAACTGCGATATCTTCTAGCATCGCTTTACGACGATCACCAAAACCAGGTGCCTTAACTGCACACACTTTAACAATACCACGAATAGAGTTTACTACTAAAGTTGCTAAAGCTTCGCCTTCAACATCTTCAGCAATAATTAATAATGGACGGCCAGATTTAGCAACTGCTTCTAATACTGGTAACATTTCACGAACATTAGAAATCTTTTTATCTACTACTAGTATAAATGGATTATCAAGTTCAGCACTCATACTTTGTTGATTATTAATAAAGTATGGTGATAAGTAACCACGATCAAACTGCATACCTTCAACAACGTTTAATTCTGTTTCAAGACCAGAGCCATCTTCAACAGTAATAACACCTTCTTTACCAACTTTATCCATTGCTTTTGCAATAATTTCACCAATTTCAGTATCTGAATTAGCAGAGATAGTACCAACTTGCGCAATAGACTTGCCATCGTTGCATGGTACAGATAAGTTTTTTAATTCGTTCACTACGCTAACAACTGCTTGATCAATACCACGCTTTAAATCCATTGGATTCATGCCAGCGGCAACTGCTTTTACACCTTCTTTGAAAATAGCATGGGCTAAAACCGTTGCAGTTGTTGTACCATCACCAGCAAGATCTGCAGTTTGTGAAGCAACTTCTTTAACCATTTGCGCACCCATGTTTTCAAATACACATGGTAAATCATCAACTTCTTTTGCTACAGTAACACCATCTTTAGTGATAGTAGGTGCACCGTAAGATTTTTGAATAGCTACATTACGCCCTTTAGGACCTAAAGTTACGCTAACAGCATTTGCTAAAGTACTGACACCACGTAATAAGCTTTCTCTAGCATTGACGGAAAATTTAATTTCTTTTGCCATAATTTTACCTATTTATATAATTTATTTATATTAATTATTTATTTTAATTTATTTAATAATTTCGTATTAATTAATTTTAATTAACCTTCAACTACACCCATGATATCTTCTTCTCTCATCACAAGAAGTTCTTGTTCATTAACTTTTACTTCTGTGCCAGAATACTTACCAAACAACACTAGATCACCAACTTTGACATCTAGAGCTCTAGTTTCACCACTTTCAAGAACCTTGCCTTTACCTACAGCAATGACTTTACCACGCACTGGCTTTTCTTTTGCTGTATCTGGAAGCACGATACCACCTTTAGAAGTCGTCTCTTCTGCCACTCTTTCGATGATAACGCGATCATGTAACGGACGAATATTAGCTGTAACTGCCATAAGTACTCCTCTTTGATTTAATATATATAATTTAAATTTAATTTATTTCTGCTGTTGCTTAATTCTCAAGTTGGGGACGATAAAAGTAAATTCAAGTAACTGTGATTAAGATTTTATTATTTAATAACTCAGATTAGTTAATAAACTCACCTATTTATATATGCTATAATAATTAAAATCATTAATCTTTCATATTAAGCTTTAAGCTTATAGTAAGGTTGTAATTGTAAACTATTATTATAAGTAAACCTAGATAATTAACTGTTGTATCAATATACGAGACCAGCATGGCGACACCACTCAATCCGCAAGCTCAGATTTTAGAATTACGAACATTAGTTAATGCTAGAATAGACTTGGTAACAAAACATACTCAAGAACAAGAGGCGACAAGAAAAGAAGCTCTCAGACAAAAAATTGCTCAAAATATGGCTGAAATAGAGAAAAAAAAAGCTGAAATTCAAACGGTTATATCTCCTGCAGATTTGGATCTTCCTAGCGACCCTGCATTGGAAGCTGAATTAAAGCAGATTTTAGCCAATGTACTAGCTACCCCTGCTGCTGATGTACCGCCGCCACTGGCCGCAGGAGCTGCTACAGCTCCAATCCCACAGCACCCACTTCAAGCAGGTGCCAGAAGTAGCGCTATGCATGGCGAAGATACTCCAACTGTAAAAACAGATAGACCAAATTGCTCCTACGGCGTGCTGCCAAGCTCTGGGGGTCCAGTTATTACAGTAAATATAATAAATGGCAAAGCATCTATTTCTGTTCCTAGCACAGAAGGCCTTTCCACAAGAGAAAAAGTCAGCCTAGCTAAAGATTTTGTTGAAACCGCACTTTTAACAGGCGCATACAAAAAAGATGAAAAGGGCGAACCTGTTTTTAATATGAGCACTCACGATCCTGAGTTCCGAATGGCCGTATCTGAACAACTTAATCTCTTGGGTTATCAATGTAATTCGAGTGATCAGGCGCGAGACGTGGCTTATGCCAATTCACAAAATCCTCTATCTGTTTTATTTGATTCCCAATTAGGACAAGCTGTAACTAATCTTATGTCCGGAGGCAAGGGCTCTACGTCCTATGGAGATTTTCGTTTACAAGCCAAGCAAAGAGATATAGCCAAAAAAGTTAGAGAACATAATAAAATTCCAGAAGGCATGCCTATTGATCCTACCACAGTGCGTCAGCTTTTTTTAAAACAAATGTTAGATAAACCAACTAGAGAACAAATTGCTGAGAGATTCAAAGAAGCAGCTAAGCCGAGTATTTTTAGCCCTTCTGGCATTAAGCATTATGCACAAAAAGGAGCTGGGATGCTTACCCGAGGAGATTCAGCAAAATTAACTCGATTAGAGGCTGAACGTAACGAACAGTTACAACAAGACGGCCGCCGTCGAGTTGAAGCTCGAGCCGCTGGCAGTTTACAATTACAACCTGACGATCCAGCGTTACCACATATTGCACGCTACGTAAAAGAAGGTGTTGCTAACTATAATTTTGGCAGCTCTGAGGCAGGCCAAGAAGCAATGACCAAAGCACGAGCTAGCGCTTTAGCTACAGGGGATTTAACTCACTTGTCAACTATTGGAGATATTAAAGCACGCGAAGTAGCTGCTGAGGCGGAAGCTAAAGCTCAGGCTAAACCAGCAGCTGGCCCAGAATCTTGATAATAAATTTAATAAGCAAGGATAACTTTGTGGCAAAAGATCATAATCCCAAACAAGGACTACCCAACAAACAGCAATTAATTTATATGTTGCAAAGATACACAAATATTCAGTTAGTTCCTCTAGATAATGGCCAGGATCCCCTAAATATTAGCTCTGAAACAGCTCAGTTTAAAAAACCTATCTTTATAGATACTGATTTGGGTAAAATGAGCAAAAAGATTGATATGGCGATGCAACACCAAGCTGCATTTCCCCATTCTGATGATCCTTATCCATCTCGAATCTTATTAGAAGGTAACTTAAGTTTAGTCAGAAAAGCCATGGATGCTCATACTAAGCTATTGGGCGATGACCCCTACAATCCACAAGAACCTTATGAACACCCATTAAGCCTTATGGAAGGGGTGAATATTCCTGAATATGATGCCTTTGAATTGCCAGATGTTGATGATTCTGATATAAAAACAGAATAGAACTTCCAGTTCATAAAGGTTACATAAACATCAGGTGGCACCAACCCTCTTTTTAAAGGGGGTCGACGCGTAGCGTCAGGGGGGCTTTTTTTTCAAAATTAGATAAATCCATAAAAACATAATGTTCAACATCTTCAAATTTATTATATTATTTTTCTTAACACTAACATCTCTAACTTTACCAGCAAAACTCGATCTTACAACACTTAAGTCCACAGCAGACGAACACCCTACTGTTGATCAAGCTTTTACTATTAGTGTCTTTAATAAAAATAACAAAATTCAAATTCTCGTCAACTCACTCCCGAACACTTATATTTATCAAAACTCATTAAAATTTACTACAGATAATAAAAAGATTATTTTAGATAATCCTGTTTACCCACCTAGTGAAATGATTGTCGATGATCACTATGGCAAGACTAATATATTTAAAGATAATTTTGAGATTATTATCCCTTATCAGATCAAAAACCATAATAATAACCAATTTAGTTTAACTATGGACTTTCAGGGTTGTCTCAAAGATGTTTTATGCTACCCACCAAAACAACTGAGTTTTAATTTGCAGTTATCATCTACTCCATCTACTTTGATTCCTCTACCAGAGCAACCCATTGTTAAACCAGAGATAGCAAACATTGCTGCCCTTTCTGATCAAAAACAAGCTGTTGATTTACTTAATACAACAAAAGTTTTCAGTATTATATCTGGATTTATTATTTTTGGTTTACTCTTGAGCCTTACGCCGTGTGTACTACCAATGCTGCCTATTTTATCTGGTATTATCGCTGGCCATAAACATAATACAAATAAAAAACATGCATTTATATTATCTTTTGTCTATGTCTTCAGCATGGCTTTAACTTATATGCTAGCTGGAATCCTAGTAGCTGCTTCTGGGATTAATCTGATTAGTAATTTACAACACCCTGTTGTAATAATATTAGTTTGCTTATTATTTTTATTTCTCGCTGTCGCGTCTTTTGGTATTATAGAATTAAAACTACCCGATTTCATCGCTCAAAAATTAACTAAAACCGAACAAACTCAAAAAGGTGGCACTTATACAGGCGTGGCCATTATGGGTGTGATATCTGCTTTAATTATTTCTCCGTGCGCGACAGCACCACTTGCTGGCGCTTTATTATACATTTCTTCTACTGGCAATATATGGCTTGGCGCCATAGCATTATTTAGCATGGGTTTTGCCATGGGTATACCATTGTTATTATTTGGCACAACGGCAGGTCACTGGCTACCTAAAGCTGGCCCTTGGATGAAAGAAATTAATATATTCTTTGGTGTAGTATTTATAGGCTTAGCTATATATATTATTACCAGTTTAATATATGGCCCAATGACTTTAATATTATGGGGTTTATTATTAATTTTTTATGCTGTCCATTTAGGTTTATTGGAGCCCGCTGATCACGGCTGGCAAAGAATAAAAAAGGGCATGGCTCTTGTCTCGGCTATCTATGGTGGTTTTTTATTAGCTGGCGCTTTACAACATAACAGCGACGTATGGCACCCATTTGGTGAAAAAGTTTATCTTGATAGCTGTAATGGGATGGCAAATATAACTAATAATAATCCTAATAATTTTAATAAAAACACCAAACCTAACGAATTATCGTTTATTAAAATTAATACTATCCAAGAACTTACTAAAAATTTAGTGCAAGCTAAAACTTCTAGCAAATTTACTGTATTAACATTTTATGCAGACTGGTGTGTATCTTGCCGTAAAATTGAACAAAATGTTTTTAGCGATCCTAAAGTAAAAACCATACTCGAGAATTTTCAAAGATTACAAGTCGATCTTACCCGATACAATACGGCAGATAAAAAAATTATGACTGAGTTATCAGTTTTTAACCCACCTACTCTTATCTTTTATGACCGAAACGGTCAAGAAATTGCAAATAGTCGTGTTACTAGTGAGATTGCAGTAGATGATTTGTATAATTTGTTGAAAAGCTTTGGTTAATTACCCAGAAATTTTTGCAATATATTGAAATTAGATAGTTAGAACCATGAGCTTTTTAAAACTTGAATCAAAAACAAACTAAAAAATACTAGATATCAAGAAGCTACACATATCTTCTTGAATTTATCTTGCACATCTGGAGAATTACAGTCTGCTTTATTAAAAGCCCATTTTCCCCCAGAATAACTGAATATTCGACAATCTTGCCCATTAATGCTTCTAGCAACACAAAAGCCATCATCTAGTCCCTGCTTATAACATCCTAAACAATCACGGTCAAAATTGTCAGGTATATATGTTTGGCTATCAACGATAAAACCAAGTTTTTTAGCATCACTTGTGACACACCTATTTGAAACAGCTACCGCAAGCCCAGTGCACTGAGGGGAAAAGCATGTATTAACCCAAGTTAACTTGTCCCCACTTTTATATTTTGCTAGACGATTCGTATATTCTGCTCTTAAAGTTTGCAGCTCTGCACAGGCAACTGTACTCCAAGGCGTAAAAGTATTCTCTGTAAACTCTGCTTTCTGACAGAAAGTTTCATCTATATTAGTAGAAATACAATTGACAACATCATCTCCATTTGACTTAATAGCAGTAAGACATAACACACATTTATTAGGCTCCTTTGTTTCAAAAATATCTTTATTAATTTGTAACCATGCTTTATTAGCATCGCTTTTGCCTTCAAAACACTTGCCTAGTATCTCTAACCCTTGACAAGAAACTCGTGGCCAAGAAAGATCATTTTTACTGATTATATAACTGCATTTACCACTTGAAATCCCTGATGTTATTCCATAAAGTAAATTTTGCATACCACCAAAAGTTTCAAGATTATCTGTTGACGCACACTGAGCATTTGAATACCACTGTCCCTCATCTGAACTAGTAACGAGGCGCGACATACATTGAGAATTATAATCTTTAGCAAGGCATGTCCCCATACCTGATTTGCTTTTATAACATCCTATACACATTGGATTAAAATTTGGTGGATTAAACGGCTTATTGTCTATAAGTATCACATTTTGAGTTGTATCTGTGCCAACTGTAAAACATTTACCAGCAATAATTTTTCCAGCACAAACCGGCGCAGTTTGGGCCCAACTGTTATTCACTACCCCAATAAACATAAGAATAAACATAAGAATAAAAATAAGAATTGATATTTTATTGCTCTTATTACGTTTATTACTTTTAATGTAACTTATTAATTTGCAATGCATCCTTTATAGACACCGTTAGTTATCTTTTGAATATTAATATTAAATTCATTACAGTCTAATAAAGACCATGTTAAGTTCGACAAATCATTTTTCCAGCACTGATTACTTCTAGTTTTAGCAGCACAATAACCAATATTATTTTCCTCATAGCAGCCTATACAAGACAATGAATCTTCTGCCTGTATAGGAGGACCAAATGGTTTATTATCTAAAAGTATGCCGTTAGAATACGGGCTTGGATCGGATGCTATACATTTTCCTCCTAACGGCTTACTAGGCTCTGGACATTGTAATGCAGCAGGTTCGGGAGCAGGACTTGTATTATTTGGAGAATTAGTTGGCAAACCACAATCACCAGCGCTTACAATCATTTTAGTAAATCTGTCCTGGTGTGTTGTACAATTAGGGATCTCATACCAATTAGAATCAGATGAACTAGAGAAATCACGCCCATAGCACAAAGTACCATCAGCATTTTTAGCTATACAATAACCCATATCACCTTCGGGATAACAACCTGCGCATACTATTTTACCGCTAGGTTTAAATAGAGCATTATCAGCTGTCAAATTGCTACCTGAAGCCATAATACATTTATTACCCATTAATTTACCTGGCTCCTCACACTTGATAGGACCTTGAACAACAGCTGGAGCCGGCAATCCCGCATCAGCTGGTTCAGCTGCCCTAGACTGCAATGTTAAATTACATCCAGAGCCAGCATTTATTATCATTTTAGTAAATCTGTCCTGGTGTGTTGTACAATTAGGGATCTCATACCAATTAGAATCAGATGAACTAGAGAAATCACGCCCATAGCACAAAGTACTATCAGTATTTTTAGCTATACAATAACCCATATCGCCTTCGGGATAACAACCTGTACATGATATATCACCTTGAGGTTTGAATAATACATTATCAGCTGTTAATCCGTTGTCTGTAGCTAACATACACTTATTGCCTATTAATATGGCTGGCTTTTCACATTTGACAACACCTGGCTCAGTTTTACTTGATTCTGTTACAGTAGAAACTTGTCCTCGCGAGATCCCACAACCTGCAGTAACTACTTTTATATTATTATCTTTAATTATTTCTAACATTTTACTAATTTGATCAGGGCATGTATTTGATTGAGACCAATCTACCTCTTTAGTGGTAACTACGCGGCAGTTTTGATTACTATCTACTGCAACACAATATCCTATTTTATCACTGCCTTCATAGCATCCTATACAAGAAGTAACAAATTTTTCATCCTTAGGTAATATAGAAACTTCTTCAGATAGTATATTTACAGCTTTAGGATCCGGATCTAATGCCAAACAAATACCTCCTATTCTTGTGCCTCCAGTTTTACATGGCTCATCAACACTAGTCGGTTTAGCAGCTGGCGTTGTTCTTGCACACACTACTGCATTTATTACACGATTTACACCTGCTGGAGCTGTTCTTGTACATACCACTGCATTGACTGTCCCATCTACAGCAACTGAAGAAGTGGGAGAAGTTGGCGATTCTGAAATAAAATATTTATCAGGGTTATTACTAGGATAACCATTGTCTTCTGATGGAGCTCTAACATCAGAGCCTGTAATTTCTGACTCACCTACAGTATATTTATCATAATCGTCATACACAGGATTCCATGGATCGAGATTGAGAATATAATACTCATCTAAAGCTTTATAGTATTTGTCATTGCCAAGCATATAACCAATTTGTTGCCCATTTGGAGTAGTGAAGTCTGCCTTTACATCACAACCTCCTGTAAATTCTCGCCCCACATAGTTTTGATAGATCTCAGATGTCGCTGACAATAAAACTGGGCTTATTTCATAGCACCCTCTAGACACATCAGGTGTGCTGTCTATTATTGAACACACACAAGCACTTTCGTCCAAACAACCAACCCAATCACACATAGTAGTATAGTCACCAATTTTTACTTTACCGTTTACTAACGTTAAATTATTAGATTCTGGAGTTACCCCTGTCTCTGGTGCAACAGGTGGCGTGACTGGAGAAGTGACTGGAGGGACAGATGTCATTTCACTACAGCCTTTATATATCGCCTTAAGATTCGGGTTTTTAATCTTTTGTAATATATTTCTAACTTCGCGCGTTGAACAAGAACCTTCAGGATGAACCCAACCAAGATTTGGTCTAAGTACCCTGCAATCTGATGCGTTCACAGAATTTCTTGCTAAACACTCAGTAGTACCATCTATCTGATAACAACCTACACAATCAGTAGCTGTAAAATCTCCTGGCATTGTTTCAATACCATCAGCAAGTAGGCCTATTTTATTCGGATTTAAACTCATACATTTACTATCTATTGTTATTCCTGGTGCCGGACAGGTCGTAACTGAATTACAAGCTCCAACTTGAGACTCTAAAATAATACTATTGTAAGATTTAAGATTTTTTAATTCTTGATTTATTTTATCATTCTGACAACTCAACCAATCCAGAGACCATTTGTTTCCAGTAAATTCTAAAATAGCACAATACGCATCGGATTTATTTTTAATAAGACAGCGCCCCGTACTTTGATTTTCATAACAACCAGTACAAACAGTATCTAAATCTTTTGGAGCAAATGCTTCTCCATCTATAGTCAACCCAATAGGTACAGCTGTATCTTTAATAACACATTTGCCGTTAATCATTTTACCGCCTGCGCAAGGACCAGTGGACTCAACCAAAGCCGCAGAATCTTGTTGTTTAGGCAATTTAATATCTGTTATACGTTTTTTAATATTTTCTATGTTGATACATTTATATATATCATAGACAACATCTTGTTTAGCAACACCGCTAGAATCTGTAACGTCAGGGGCGCTCATATAAAATATTTTCCCTGAGAGATATGTTTGTAAGTCCTGAGTAGTCAATGACGGCTTATTCTGTAACTCTGTTATCTTAGTAGGATCAAGCTCTGAAATAGCAGAAATTAACTCTTCTTCTGATTTGTTAACAACAAAAATTAATCCTGTGTTTTTTTCAGCCAATTCAAAACCACCTGGACATCCAGCAGTTTTAGTTTCAAGAGTAATGACCCCAGTTTTTTGATAAGGCTGTTTTAAATAAAAATTATATAATCTAGGATTTTTTTTGTAATAAATAGGCATATAATCAGTTTTTTCATAGAAAAAATCACCAGGGGGATTAGGAACATCTATGCCAGTATATTTTTTATATTTTTCATCTATTCCATAGTTTATTTTATTGCAGTTAGAGCTAGTTGAGCTCTTTAACGCACACACTCCTTGAGAATTATCTCTATAGGCAGAATAATTAAAGCCTGAACAACAAGTTGGCTGTTCTTTCCCATCTATAGTACATTTACTTGCCGTACAGGCGTCCTTGCAGGCTTGAAGATTGGCCACCAGCGTGTTAGAAATCTCATTGCCAAAACAACCAAACTCATATTTTTCATAATCAGTTGTTAGTTTGCTCGGGGTTTTACATATAGGATTAGTTAAATTAATCTTTAAATCACATATGCTCTTACCTTCGTTCTGATCTTTAGTAAAACCCGTACAACTAGACACTGTAGAACATAATGTCTGACAATCTTTAGCTTTGTAGAGGTTATAGCTAATCAATGACTGACCAGTGGCTCTATAATTAAGCGAGCCACGGCCTGCAAAGCTGAAGCCGATTCCTTCCGGTCCTGTTATATTAATAGACTGATCACTAGTCACTGCCCCTTTTAACCAGTTAAAATTTACATCATTTTCACAGTCAACAGCTTTATCTTTATTTTTATCATCTTCGATCTGAGATCCACTATAAGTATATTTCTCTTTTATTTCTAATTCGTTATCTGGCGCTTGATCTGTTAAAGGCTCCTGCACACAGTCTTTAAGAGGATTCTTTTTTAATCTACAAATATATCCATTGTAGGCAATACCTGTGCATTCGCTATTTAAATTACAAGCCTGCTTGCATTGATATAAGCTAAATTTATGATGTTTAACAATGTCATCATTTTTACAATTATAATCTTTTTGACTATAAGAATATCCATCAAACTCAGTTGCTGCCAATTCTTTTTGTAAATCAAAATTATATTTATATAATTTTGGCTTATCTTTATCTAATTTCCAATACCACTCATCTAAACTTTTACCGTCTATAAATTTTTTCTTGTACATTTCTCTTTGCTCAGCCACAGGTAAATTATTTACCCAAGAAGCAAGATCAGCAGGTTGTTCTTGCCATGTGTCTTTTAAAATTATCTTATCTTGACTGACATCTTTATCAAGAGCTTCTTGATAAGTTGTAAGAAGTTTAGCTATACCTACTTTATAATTTTTCCACTTAATCATTTCTTCAGGAGCTGGAGCAAACCCGTTAAAATTGTCTGAAAAAATTACTGCGTTATTAGAAGTTCCTGGACCGTATAAAGCAGGACATACCTCACCTTTATAAGCGGTATAAATCCCAACGAGACCAGTTGGATCGGCACTAGCAGCCCAAAATAAAGGATCTTCATAAAACTCTTGCATTGCTTGTCGAACAAAAGTAGACGCAGTGCTCTCTGCTGCCATTTCCATTATTGAGTCACTGTATTCTTTTGCAATATTTTCATTTTTTTGAAAACCCTTGTCTGACTTAAAGATATCAAAAACATTTTGTTTAATCTGCTGCAGTCTTGGGTCGAGCATAAGAAGCTCAGCTACTGAAATATTTGCTTGCTGCATCTGAATACGTAATAAAAACTCATTTTCTTGTTGTTCTTGTAGTTTTAAATCATCTACAACTGTAGAAGTTTTTTGTTCACCGTTACTAACACTAGGTTTTTTTATACCTGCTATGATTTGAGCACACATCTCTTCTGTAATTTTAGGTGCCAGAGGTGTTTGACTGTAACTTTCAGCCATAGTCAAACAGGCTATCTTATCGACCATACTAAGGTTATAAGTATTTTGTTTAGCAAATTCTAAAACTGGCTCTCCACCAGTATTTTGATAACCAGTATTCTCTACTTTGTTTTCAATAGCCTTGCGCAAATCATCAAAATAAAAAACTGCTGCAATTAATTTACAGTCATCGTTAGGAGCTAAATTTGATTGTATATTATTATAAGTAATCATCCGCAACTTTCTCTGTCTTTCTAGATCACTTATTCTTTTTTTCACTTCTGTTTTTTCTTGATCAGTAATGAGCGCAGCAAGTTTTACATTGAGGTCATTTAACTCTGTCTGAATATTTTGTAATTCTTTATCGATCTCTGTTAAATTTTTATTATTTTCACCTGTAATGCCAGATGCTCCAGTCACCGCTTGTGATTGTTTCTCATAAGGATCTTTTACGCACTTTACAGCTGTTTTTAAATCTACACCCATTTTAGGTAATAATGAATAATTATAGGCTGTAATATTACCCTTGCTATCGTATTCATCATCCAAGCCTTCTAAATTTAAAGCCAATAAATTAAGATCGCTTTTAGTTACAAAATCATTAAAATCATTTACTTTATCTACAGCGATTACTAGACCTAGTAACTTGCAAATGAGATCTCTCGTATTTGAGCTGCAGTAAGCCGCAGTATAATTAGAATAAGCCGGAAAAGATGCATTTGATTTAGACCAACCTTCTTTCACTAATACATCCATGGCAAGAGCTTCTTTTTCATTAGCTTTTACTGACTGCTTATTTAATGTATTCAAATAATTGGCCTGTATTTCCCCCATGTTTGCACAAAATGATGCTACCGCGACATCAGATTCCTGAATTTCCTTTTTCTTTGCCATTTCGGTACAAGCCAACACATCTTTAAGCGTCAGCCCTAGACCTGCAAAGCCTTGTAAGATATTATATTTTTCTTCTAATACAGCATCTTTGATAGAACTGGCTATATCAGCAGAAGAAAGATTTCTTAGTTTCTGAAATCCATTTCTGTTCAAAAGATTATCATTATACCCGTCCATTAATAGATTAGAACTAGAATCTATTACTACATCAGTTAGCATCCTAGAGGCACTACAAGCTAAAACCAATCGTGGATCATTTTTTATTTGTTCTGCTAATCCCTGTTCACAACCCAAACTCACTGCTGCGCCGGCTACCGCACTAAAAACGTTGCTAACCACTGCCGCCACAGGAGGTAATCTAGTTGTGACTTGTTTACCAGCAGAATTTATAAATGTTCTTGGGTTTAGGACTGAGCCTAAGCTAGTAGCTGTAGCTGCGCCAGCTATCGCACTACTAAATGTACAAATATATGAATAACGCGAATCTTGTTGCGCCAATGGCTTATTACTAATTGTACATGCCGTATTCACACCAGCTCCGACCAAACCAGAAACACTTCCCCTAATAAGATTTTTAACAATGCCTTTTACAACTTGCTTTACAGTAGATTGAACTGCCGTTTCTGCTATAGCCTTTGTTGCAGCTTGCGCTGAAGCAGAGCCAGCACCTTTGAAAACAGTTCTAAGCACAGATGATGCTGCCGTTTTAATACCATTAAGGCTAAGTCTGCTAGCTGTTGATGCTGCCGTAGTAACAGCTTGTTTAGCACCAGCTGTTGCAGCTGAACCACCTCCTGCCGTACCTACTGTAACAGCAATAGAAACTGCTGCCATAATTGGTGCTTGAATTTTATTAACTAACGAGCCTGTGCATGCACCTTCATTTATAGCACACTCATCACCACAACTTGTGGTGTAAAAAGAATTTGAGCCACACTTTTGCCAACACGCTTGTGATCCGGCAAAAGCTGCGGTTGCAGCCCCAGCCACAGCACCAACGGCACCGATGGGTGTTGCATACCCACCCCAAGCCGCTCCAACAGCTGCACCGGCAGCAATTGCACCAACGCTTCCCTGACGGTCCCAGCCAAATCTACTGCATTCACTGAAGCACATCCCCATGGCGTTTGGCTCTGTGCCATTTGAACAAGTCATTTGCCGAGGTTTTCTGCCTAAAATAGATTTTTTTACACAATGTGGCATTATGCCCGGACTAAACAATTCTTCATCACATTCAACAGTGTAACTATCGTCGTGACAAAGTAGGCCATGATCTGTTGTGCCAGGGGGACAGCTTGTATAACAATTACCTGTGACAGCTTCCATCGACATATTTTCAGGGCATTCTTTATAGCACAACAAAGACGCAGTAGGGCTACGTGTTCCCTCTGGACAAGACCAATAATCTGGGTCAAAAAACTGGTCAATACATTTCCACCAGTTGTACCATGAACAACTTGGGTGAAAACCTTTAGCATACGGTGTGCGAGCAAGAATGCCTTTCTTCGGACAAGATGGTCTTAAACCTGGCGCATATAAATTAGAGTCACAAACCATGTGCTTGCCACCATTATCACAGCCTAAACCCATATCGGTCCAACTATAAGGTGTATACGGTTTATAGTTAGGTAAAGTTTGATAGCTGCCTGGATACGCTTTTTTTAGAGTCTGATTGAGATTAAAATCTTCTGCCGTCCCTTTAGCTGGGCAATCCCGATAACAATCTCCAGCTCCTTTCATAGAGTATCCATCAGGGCATTGCTCATAACAAAAGGCACCACGTTGTACTAAACCGTCAGCACATTTTGTAGGCACCCCTTCTAGCAAACTGCCAGATGTATAAGTTCCTTTGTAGCATGTACCGCCTCCTATATTAAACAATCCACTCATGAAATCATCTAAAAAAGAAACTGCTTGTTCTTTTTTTGTGCTATCAGGAGAAAGCTTTAAAGTCATCCAAGGATTATCAAAAGCGTATGAAATTAAAGAAATGTTAAATATACAAATATATAACAATAAATTTATAATAAACTTAATATATTTGAGGTGCTTCATAGACTTGCTCCTCAAATAATTTAAGATTCATTATGCCTATAGCTGTTCCATCAAGAATTTTTTTCTTGTCCGCATCATAAGCCCATATTTTTCCATCTGGCATTAAACATAATGGATTTAGGTTATTGTAAATGTCTGTATTTTTCGGTAACAATTCAAATTTGGTCAGGCTTGGAACAACTTGTAGAT
>JAGOUU010000034.1 GCA_018061105.1 Gammaproteobacteria bacterium | reverse complement strand
AATGATGGTACTATTTTAACAGGAATCACTCCTAAACTTGTGGATTTAGTTTTGTTTCGAAATGGACGTAAATGCGCTCTCATTACGGTCAAGGATGAAGGAATAAGATCTGATCGTTATGTAATTTTTCCAGAATTGTCCGCTAGCCTCCCATTAGAACTTGTTAAGCAAAAAGTAATAGACGGAACTTATAGAGTTGATGATACTCAGCTTCTTAAAATAACCGATCTAAGAACAACTTATGTTCGCGAAGGCGCAAAAGCTATAAAAGATTATAGAGATAAAAAATATGCCGAAGCGAAGTCAGGATATTCGAAAGTCTTTGGATGTTTAAAAGCAATATGTTCTTTAGCAGGTGCTGATGCTAAAGAGGAACATATTGAAGCTGAAAAACAAATTGCGGTAGTTTTTTATAATGTTGGTTCGATTTATATACAGCTAGGTGATTACACTCAAGCGTTAGGTATGACAGTCTGCTCACTCGATATTCGTAAGAAATATTTTAGAGCCGAAGATGCAGAGATAGTAAAAACAGAAGCGAAAATACGAGAAATTAAATTAGAGCAAGCAGCGTTTGAATTGGCTGTTGCGACACCTTTGCCTACATCAGACATTACGCCTAGGCTGAGTGTATGATAGATGGGGTAGCTTTTTGGCGTAAGATTTGTTATAGTTTACGCCAGTGGTGACCAAGCTGGTCTCCTCGCAATGTAATGTCACGAACCCCGCCAGGCCCGGAAGGGAGCAACGGTAGTAACAGATCATGTGCCGAGGCCAGATGGGCTTGGTTGCCGCCTATTATTTTTCATCTCTTTGTTTCTACTCGGTTAGTTCTAAAATACATTCAAAATAATCCTGCTTGCTGTTATTATATTACTTTGTAATTATTTTTATATATTTATGACTGATCAAGCTCCTTATCAAGTCTTTGCTGTTAAAACACGCCCACAGACGTTTGGCAGTGTTATTGGCCAGGATCCTATAATCACAGCTATTCAACATGCTTTAGCTAAAAACAGGCTGCATCATGCCTATTTATTTACTGGCACTCGAGGAGTTGGTAAAACTACTATAGCTAGAATTATTGCCAAAGCTTTAAATTGCGAGCAGGGTGTAAGCCAGGAGCCCTGTAATATATGTAATAATTGTTTAAGTATAACTGCAGGCAGTTTTCCTGATCTTATTGAAATAGACGCTGCTTCGCGTACAAAAGTAGAGGACACAAGAGCTTTATTAGACACAGTTATTTATGCACCAACGCAAGGTCGCTATAAGATTTATCTTATAGACGAAGTGCATATGTTATCTACGCATAGTTTTAATGCGTTATTAAAAACTTTAGAAGAGCCACCAGAATATGTGAAATTTTTGTTAGCGACTACTGAGCTGCATAAAATCCCAGCGACTATTGTCTCACGTTGTTTACAATTTACCTTAAAATGGGTTGATCAAGAGGTCATTACTAAGCACTTAGTAAATATTCTAGAGCAAGATAAAATAACCTACGAACTGCCTGGCTTAAATATTTTAGCCCAAGCTGCGCAAGGCAGTGTTCGAGATTCGCTCAGCTTATTAGAACAAGCAGTAGCTATCGGGGGTGGGGAAGTAACAACTCAAAATGTTCGGTTAATGCTAGGGCGAACGCCAGGTGCTGAGATTATAAATTTGTTGGATAATCTTATTTCTCGTGATAGCCAAAAGCTTATTCAACAATTCAATCAGCTGGCTGTTTCTGGTATAGATTTTGCTCAATTTTTAATTTTATTTATAAGCTACCTACATCAGATTGCGGTTTTCCAACAAGCACCAGAGTTAAGTTTTTTTATAGACTCTGAATTGCAAAACGATATACATAGACTAGCTAAAGCTATTTTACCGGAAGATATTCAAATTTATTATCAAATAGCTTTACTAGCCAAACGTGATTTGCCATGTAGTCCTCAACCAAGATTAGCAGTAGAAATGGCTTTAATAAGAATGCTTAATTTTGTCCCTGTCCAAGCTACAGCTACCCCGTTTAGTTCATCTAAACTAGCTCAAACAGAAACTACGAGAGCTGGGAATAATAATCAGGAACCACAGAAACACTCTGTCTCTATTATGCCAGCTGAAGAGCCGGGATCTATTGTCAATACGCAAAACTGGCCTAACTGGTTGAATAAACTTGAACTTAAAGCGCTGTCTTTGCAATTAGTTAAAAATTGTGTTTTCAGTGAATTAAGCAATGATAGCTTAACCCTTAATTTAGATCAGAGATTTAGCACGTTATTAAACTCGCAACGACAACAAGAAATAGAGGCAAGGATTCAAACAGTTTTAAATAAAAAAATCAAGCTTATCATTAAGTTAAATAATTTAGAAGCAATTGGGCAAACTCCTGCCAGGCTTGAACAAGAAAGTCAACAAAAAAAACATGCTGATTTTGTTGTGAAATTACAAAATGACCCCAATATTGCAAATATTACCAAGATATTTAATGGAGAGTTAAGGCCAGACTTGGTAGAATTAACAGATGAGTGATATTTAATTTAACTTAATAATAATGGGGTAGTATATGAAGGGTTTATCAGACTTAATGAAACAAGCTCAGGCAATGCAAAAAAGTATTGAAGCTACACAGCAAGAGCTAATTAATTATGTAGTTACTGGTGTTGCTTTAGCTGGTGACATCCGAGTTAAAATTAACGGTAAATATGATTGCCTTGGCATAGAAATGAGCGATAATTTACTAAAGCAGTCTAAAATAGTTATACAAGATGCTGTTGCCGCTGCTTATAACGATGCTGCTAAAAAAATTGAAGAATATTCAAAAAGCAAAATGAGCAATTTAATGGCGGGTGTTAATTTACCAACAGACTTTGATAGCTTAACATAATTTATTTATTTAAATTAGGAAGATAAATGCTGGGTTATAGCCCGCTTATAAGAGAATTGATTGACGCCTTGCAATGTTTGCCAGGAGTTGGTCCAAGATCGGCGCAACGGATGGCGCTTTTTCTATTAGAAAAAAACCGTGATGGTGGAATGGCTATTGCTAATAGTTTATTAAAAACGTTAGCTAATATTAAAAATTGCCAACAATGTCGTACGTTAACAGAATATCCAATCTGTGGAATCTGTAACAATCCTAATCGAAACTCTCAATTGATCTGCATTGTTGAGACTCCTGCAGATATGTTAGCTATTGAAAAGACTTGTAGTTACAATGGCAGGTATTTTGTCTTGTTAGGCAGATTGTCACCGTTAGATGGCATTGGTCCAGAGCAATTAGGCTTACAGCGATTATGGGATATGTTATTAAATAATCAAGCAAGTGAAATAGTTTTGGCAACTAATTTGACTGTAGAAGGCGAAGCGACAGCGCATTATCTAACAGACTGTATCAAGCTTAAATTTGCTAATATACTTATTACTAGAATAGCCCATGGTGTCCCGGTTGGTGGTGAGTTAGAATATGTCGACGGTGGTACGTTAGCTCAGGCTTTAACTCGACGTAGTCTTGTTATTGATGCTAATTAGATACTAATTAATTTTAAACAAAGAATATTATATGCGTAATAATTTGATCGAATTATATTGTCACGCTCGTACTACAGAGCCATCCCAATTATTAAAAGATTTAGAATTAGCAACACAGCATGAAATGCATGCTCCACAAATGCTCTGTGGAAAATTAGAAGGACGTTTTTTAAAATTATTGGCTAATTTAGTTAAAGCTAAAAATATATTAGAAATTGGTATGTTTACAGGTTATTCAGCATTAAGTATGGCAGAGGCTTTGCCTAGTGAGGGCAGGCTTATAACTCTAGATATCGATCCTAAGGCAGAAAAATTTGCAAAAAAATATTTTGAAAAAAGTCCGCATGGTCATAAAATTGAAATCATGATGGGACCAGCTTTAGACAGCTTGGATAAGCTAGTTAATAAAAGTAATTATACATTTGATCTGGTCTTTGTTGATGCTGAAAAAAAACAGTACGCAGATTATTTTTTAAAAGTATTACCAAATGTTAGAGCAGGCGGATTAATAGTTGTTGATAATACATTATCAGATGGTAATGTTTTAAATCCAGATAGCTCTGAGCGTGGTAAGTCTATGGATAATTTTAACCAAATGGTTTTGGAGCAGTCAGGTGTCGATGTAGTATTATTACCAGTACGGGATGGTATTACTTTGATTAGGAAGCAGTAGGGTCAAAAAACCTGTATGATACCGGTACTTTCTTTTAAAATAAAAGAAGGTACCGATCGGCAGATAGAGAGCTTAGCTTATTACGCAGCGCTGAGTTGCTTTAGCTGTTCATTTAAGCGGCTTTTATGACGAGCAGCTTTATTTTTGTGAATAATCCCTTTAGTAACCATTTTGTCGACCATTTTAGTAGCGGCAGTATACGCTTCTTGAGCTTTAGTAAGTTCTTTTGCAGTGATTGCAGCAACAACTTTTTTAAGACTAGTACGCATCATTGATCTTAAAGTCATGGTGCGTTGGCGGCGTCTGACGCTTTGACGGACACGTTTTTTTGCTTGTTTTGTATTAGCCACTTAACTTAACTCCGGGTAACATTATAAAACTAGATTAATTTAAAGACAGACTATGCCCTTTTTTTATCTATTTGTCAATCTCGCTAATCTTGTAAATGATTTAAATCATCTTGTAAACCATACTATTATAGTTTATTGTTATAGTTTATTGTTATTAACCCTATCTTTCTTTTGTTATCTCGGTTGTATTATAAATTTAAATTATATAGATTATATAGGCAAGTATGGTCAGTGCCCCCGATATGACTGTTTGTGATGACAATTCTCGCGAACCTAAAGACGAATATACTAAGACGAATCATTTGACCAAGGGAACTACCAGGGTTAGTGCAATGACTATTGTTTCAAGAGTCAGTGGTTTCGCCCGCGAAATGGTCTGTGCTAGTTTTTTTGGGGCGAGTTCAAGTTTTGACGCTTTTATCGTAGCTTTTAAGATTCCTAATTTTTTAAGACGTTTATTTGCCGAAGGAGCTTTTGCTCAGGCTTTTGTTCCTATCCTATCAGAATATAGAGCCACCCGTTCAAGTGGTGATGTTAAAAAGCTGCTTAATAATGTCGCTGGTATGCTAGGAGTTGTATTATTAATAGTGTCAGTTATTGGCATGTTAGCAGCGCCACTAGTTATTAGAGTTTTTGCACCAGGTTTTTCTGCTGATGGCTCAAGATTACATCTAGCAGTAGATTTATTAAGAATTACTTTTCCGTATATATTTTTTGTGTCACTCATGGCCTTTACAGGTAGCATATTAAATAGCTATGATCGGTTCTCGATGCCTGCATTTGCGCCAGTGTTATTAAATATTTCCATGATAGCTTGTGCTGTCCTATTAGCTACTTGTTTTAGTGAACCAGTTACTGCATTAGCTTGGGGGGTGTTCTTAGGAGGGGTAACCCAATTAGGTTTTTTAATGTTCTTTGCTTGGAAGATTCATTTACTACCTAAGCCTAGCTTATCAGGGGACGAAGTGGGTGTAAAAAGAATCTTGAAAAATATGCTACCAGCTATATTTGGTGTTTCTGTCGCCCAGATTAATTTATTATTTGACACAGTTTTTGCGTCCTTTTTACCATTAGGAAGTATCTCTTGGCTGTATTACTCTGATCGTATTATGGAGTTTCCCTTAGGGGTCTTTGGAGTAGCTTTAGCAACAGTAGTTTTGCCTCATTTGTCTAGAGAATTTGCTAAAAGTAATCATAAAGAATTTGTGCATACTATAGATTGGGCTTTGCAGTTAATTATATTAATAGGTTTACCTTCGGCACTAGGATTATTTGTCTTAGCTGAGCCATTGTTAATTACGCTATTTAATTATGGTAAATTTACAGCAATTGATGTTTATAAAACTGCATTAAGTCTTCAGGCTTTTGCTTGTGGATTATTAGCCTTTGTGAGTATAAAAATTTTAGCTTCAGCTAATTATGCCCGTAAAGATATTAAAACTCCGGTTAAAATAGCGGCATTATGCATGGTAATTAATGTGGTTTTGAGCCTAATTTTAATGCAGTTTTTTCATCATGTTGGTTTGGCTCTATCTGGGGCTATTACTGGAATAATCAACGCTGCTTTATTATTGCGTAGCTTGATTAAGCGTAATATTTATCAGCCACTTTTAGGTTGGAAAGTGTTTATATCAAGAGTACTGTTAGCTAATTTTGCTTGGGTAAGTTTAGTTCTTATATTTAATCCAAGTAGTGTGACTTGGTTACAATGGAATGCTTTAACGAGAGGCAGTATTTTGTTAGGAATAATTTCTAGTGTTATGGCAGTTTATTTTTTAGTTCTTAAGGCTGCGGGCTTAAATTTTAAACAGCAGTTAAGACTAGATTAGAATATGATAGTTGTACACGGCTTTGACTCAATTAATAATAGATTTATAAATTTAGATAAATCTGTAAAATCTGTAGTTACAATAGGCAATTTTGATGGTGTGCATTTAGGTCATCGTTTTATTTTTGATAGAGTATTTAAATTATCTAAAATAACAGCAGGTGAGAATCTTAAAAGAGTATGTGTGACTTTTGAACCACATTCTAAAGATTTTTTTAGTAAACAGGCTGCACGGCTTACTACTTGTAAAGATAAGCTTAAATTATTAGAGCAGCTAGGATTTGATATAGTCTGGATTATAAATTTTAATAATCGTACTAAAAATATTACCCCTGAAGATTTCATTACAAAAATATACTCCCAGTTTTATTTTAAGTATTTAATAGTTGGTAGCGACTTTAGGTTTGGCAAAGATCGCTTGGGTAATGTTAATTTTCTTGAGACTATGGCTACGCCCCAAAAATTAAATTTTAATCTAGAAATTATAGAAGACTACATAGTAACTGATCAGCGTATTAGTAGTTCTGAGATAAAAAAATTGTTGCTTGCTGGGAATATAGATGTACGTGAATATTTAGGTAGATTTTATGGTTTTTCTAGTAAAGTTATCAGGGGACAGCAAAAAGGACGACAAATAGGCTATCCTACGGCAAATTTACATATTAAGCCTGGACAGTTAATTCTTCCAACGGGAGTGTACGCTGTATTAATTTATTATAAAAATACTTGTTATTATGCAATGGCGAATTGGGGTATTCGGCCTACTATGGGAAATAGCCTAGAATTGGTTCTCGAGGCACATATTTTCAATTTTGAGGCTAATATTTACGAGCAAGAGGTAGTTATATTATTTATAGAAAAAATACGCTCTGAGAAAAGGTTTCAATCTATTGAGCATTTACGGTTGCAATTGGGGCAAGATGCTGATCAAGCTCAAAAAATTTTCGCTAATTTGGTAATTGATGTATGATAAAGAACTTTTTATAATTTTCTAATTAAAACTCCAATTAAAACTCTAAGATATAGAATTAAAATATAGCCCGGAAGTAAAAGATGAGCACTGATTTCAAAAATACTTTAAATTTACCTAATACTGAGTTCCCAATGAAGGCAAATTTGCCTCAGCGTGAGCCCTTACAATTAAAACAATGGCAGGAAGAGGGGCTTTATCAAAAAATTAGACAGTGGGCTAAAGGTCGGCAAAAATTTATTCTTCATGACGGTCCTCCCTATGCTAATGGTAATATTCACTTAGGACATGCGTTAAATAAAATCTTAAAAGATATCATTATTAAATCTAAGACGTTGAATAATTACGATTGCCCCTTTGTTCCTGGCTGGGATTGTCACGGTTTACCTATAGAACGGGAAGTAGAAAAAAAGCTTGGACGAGCTGGAGATAAAGTATCCCCTGAAGCTTTTCGAGCAGCTTGTCGAGAATACGCGGGCAAGCAAATTATCAATCAGAAAAAAGAATTTATGCGTTTGGGGATCTTTGCTGATTGGGATAATTCGTATCATACAATGGATTACTCTTTTGAGGCAGATATAATTCGAGCTTTTAAATTAATTTATCAAAATGGTCATTTACAAAAGGGTTATAAGCCTGTCCATTGGTGTACTGACTGTCGTTCGTCTTTAGCAGAAGCAGAAGTAGAGTATAAAAATAAAACATCGCCTTCTATAGATGTTAAGTTTACTGTAACCAATCAAGAATTATTTCTAAGTAAATTTTTATCAGCATCTAATACTTCTCAATTAGGTGAAGGTGAGATCTCGGTATTAATATGGACAACTACTCCTTGGACGCTTCCAGCTAACCAAGCAGTTGCATTAGCAAAAGATTTCAAATACGCTTTAGTGCAAGTCAAAGTTAATAATAAGTCTGAACGTTGGGTAGTTGCTAGTGATTTAATAGCTGAAGTAACTAAGAAATATAGTTTAGATTTAACTGTATTAGCAGAAACAAAAGGTGAAAATTTAGAATTATTAAAATTACAGCACCCTTTTGAAGCAAGTAAACAAGTGCCTATAGTATTAGGCGACAATGTTACTTTAGATAGTGGTACTGGTTGCGTCCACACAGCTCCTGGCCACGGTCCTGATGATTATATTCTCGGTCTAAAATATAATTTGCCTATTGATCATGAAGTTCAGGATAACGGAGTGTTTAATCAACATGTAGAATTTGTCGGTGGTCAACATGTATTTAAAGCGAATAATATAATAGTTGATTTATTATCTAAAAAAAATAAACTCGTAGCTCATAGTACTTTAGAACACAGTTATCCACATTGTTGGCGTCATAAAACTCCTATTATCTTTCGTGCTACTGCGCAATGGTTTATCAGTATGTCTAAGAAAAATCTAAGAGAAGATGCTCTGGAGGCTATAAAACAGGTAAAATGGATACCAGAATGGGGGTTTGCTAGAATTGAAAAAATGGTTGCACAACGACCCGACTGGTGTATTTCACGCCAGCGGACCTGGTGCGTACCAATGCCTTTGTTTATCAATAATAAAACTAATGAACTGCATCCAAAAACAGATGAAATTATTGATTATATAGCCGAGCTATTTTCACAATCTGGCATAGAGGCTTGGTATAAATTAGATAAACAAGAAATTTTAAGTAAGTTTGGTTCGGATCTAGATTATGAACAAAGCCAAGATACTTTAGATGTTTGGTTTGACTCTGGGGTAACCCACTATGCTGTATTGAAAAGAAATCCTGAATTAGCCTGGCCCGCTGATTTATATCTAGAAGGCTCTGATCAGCATCGAGGTTGGTTTGGATCATCTTTGATGACAGGTGTGAGTATGTATAAAACAGCACCATATAAACAAGTCTTAACCCATGGTTACACTGTTGATCAAAATGGCTATAAAATGTCAAAATCTATTGGCAATGTTATAGAGCCGCAAGAGATTAATGACAAATGGGGTGCTGATATATTACGACTTTGGGTAGCTAGTGCTGATTACCGCGGAGAAATTGTAGTTGGCCAAGAATTATTCCAAAGAATTGCTGATGTTTATCGAAGAATTAGAAATACGGCAAGATTTTTGTTAGCTAACCTAAACGGTTTCGATCCTAATACTGATTTGATAAGCTTGGATAAATTAGTAAAACTAGATGCTTTTGCTTTAAAAAAAGCAGTGCATCTTCAAAAAGAAATTATTGCTGATTACGAAAGCTATGGCTTTAGAAATGTTTATCAAAAAGTCCATGATTTCTGCTCTTTTGATTTAGGAAGTTTTTATTTAGATATCATCAAAGACCGTCAGTATACGATTAAATCTAATAGCTTAGCGCGTAAATCTGCCCAGACAGCTATTTATTATATAGTAAAGATGCTAGCCAAATGGGCCGCACCTATATTAAGCTTTACAGCAGAAGAAATATGGCAAAACATTCCTAAGACTACTGCAGATAAAGCAGATAAGAATGCTGAAACCATTTTTATGACGCTGTGGGACAAGATAGAAAATCAAGATTTATTAGATTCAGATTCTTCTTCAGATTTCTCTTTAAAATATTGGGATAAAATTATTGAAATAAGAAATCTTGTTAATAAACAGCTTGAAACTATGCGTGCTGCTGGTAACATTGGTTCGGCTCTGCAGGCAGAAGTTGTGATTTATGCTGATCAAGAAAATTACGATTTATTAAAAAAATTAAGTAACGAATTACGTTTTGTTTTAATTACATCCACTGCGGAGTTAAAATTATTAATTGATTCAAAATCATTTGATAATCTTATTGTAACTGATCTGCCGGGTATCAAATTAGCCATTACTAAATCAAAACATGAAAAATGCATCCGTTGTTGGCACTATCGTGAAGATGTTGGTAGTAATGCTGAGCATCCAGAAGTCTGCCAGCGTTGTTTAGATAATGTATTCGGAGAAGGTGAAACTAGACTTTATGCGTAAGTTTATTATAGATAATAAAGTAAAAATCTTAGCAGTAATAAATATTTTGTTAGTATTTATTGTTGACCAAATTAGTAAGGGATTAATATTAGATAATTTATTATTACATAAAGAGCTAGCGGTTTTTAAAATTTTAACTGATAAACTTAATTTTGGTTTTAATTTATTTTTAACTTATAATTATGGCACTTCTTTTAGTTTAATAAAAATTGCTTCAGGAAGTACAGTTTTTTTACTGATAGCAACTTCTGTAATAATAAGTTTAATTTTATCTTATTGGTTATTGAAAGAAAGCAGTTCGAATAAGTTTGCTGTATTTGCTCTTAGTTTAGTTATAGGTGGTGCTTTAGGTAATATTTATGATCGATTATTGTTAGGATATGTTATAGATTTTTTAGATTTATATATTGGAAAATACCATTGGCCGGTGTTTAATATAGCGGATGTAGCTATTTCGGTAGGGGCTGTAATATTGTGTTTTCAGTTGTGTTTTGATAAAAAATGAGCTCTGTGTTGAGCTAATCAACAAAAATATGCCACTTGGCTTTTAGCTTCTTTAATTTTTAACTTAAGTTGAGATTCACTGAGTTTTTCAATTTTATTACGTTTATTTAAAATTAAATCACTTAATCCCAATTTTCTAAGATTATTCTTAGCTATCGCGCAATTTTTAATCTGACGAAGTTCTTTGAGGGTTTTTGGAAATTGATTATCTTGATTTTCTAGACTACTAGATGGTTCTGAGTTAGGGTTTTCTGGAGGTTGAGCAGATTGATCAGATTGACTAGTTGATGGTGTGTTAATATTATTTTGATTTTGAGTTACTGGTTGATTTGGCTGTATTGTCGGATTTAATTGATTAGCTTTTTGATCTGTAGGATTTGCACCAGGCTCATAGCGTTTTAAAAACTGGCTGACATCTTCATCTGCTCTGCGATCCCTGACTTTTTTATAATCTGCCGTTTTTTCTTGTATTTCTGATTCTATGGATTTATTATCTAATTTTTCGATTAAATCCTTCTTGGTACCACTATCCATGCCATTGACTGATTTAACAGAGATATTTATCTCTTGAATATTTGCTGCTTCTTTATTTGTAGGTGGGATATCAGAAAATTTTGTATTACCATCAGCATCGGTCCATTTGTAAACAGCAGCCTGAGTTATATTAGAATTTATAATCAAGCTAATTAGGCTAATCAAAACAGTAGCTGTTAGGTTTTTTATATTTATAATTTTTTTCATAATAGTAACAAGCAGTTATTTATATAATATAGACATTACAAATATATCGGCTGGATTCAAAAAAATCTTAAAATAATATAATATAATAATATTATTAGTCCGATAAAAAAAATAATAGACATAACTCATGGATTCAATATCTTTTTATTTGTCTACACCCTTAAGTTTATCAGAGTTTATAACAGAAGGGTATCTCATTCAATTTTATCCTGAAAATTTTAAGTCAGATAATTTTGACAGACTACTTGCGTTATTAAATAATCCGGTAAATTATACAGAAGATGATTTTGATAAAAGTTACTGTTTTATTGGCCCAAGAAAAGGTACTAAATCTTCATGGTCTTCAAAAGTCATGGACTTGGTTAAAATGGCAGGGATTCAAAATATTATTAATATAGAAAAAATAAAATTGGTATCTAGTAAAAATTTAGACAGAAATATTTTTGATCCTCTATTAGAAGATGTTTACCATAATTATTCAGAATTAAATAATTTATGGCACATTAAATCTAGTCGCCATGAAAAAATACATTATATTGTTAATTATTCGGATTTAAAAAAGTTAAATACTAGTCTTAATTTAGCACTTAATGATCAAGAATTAGATTATTTAATTACTTATTGTGAGCAATCAAGTCATCAATTAACTGACGTAGAATTAATGATGTTTGCTCAAGCTAATTCCGAACATTGTCGTCATAAAATATTTAATGCTCAGTGGGTTATAGATGGCAATGATCAAGAAAAAACTTTATTTCAATTGATTAAAAATACCCATAAAATTAGCCCGAAAAATACTATTAAAGCCTATAACGACAATGCAGCTATTGTGAATACTTTTGCAAGTAAGCGTATTTGGCCAGATTATAAACATATATATCAAGAAAACTCAGGGACTAGCCATACTGTTATAAAAGTAGAAACACACAATCATCCTACAGCTATTTCGCCATTTCCTGGCGCGGCTACTGGCAGTGGCGGTGAGATTCGTGATGAAGGAGCAACTGGGCGTGGAGCCCAACCTAAGGCTGGATTAGTCGGTTTTTCAGTTTCTCATTTGAATATACCTAATCGAAAACTAGCGTGGGAAATAGATTTACCTATAGAAAATAATTATATTAATAATAATAGCATGCAGTCAGCGTTAACAATTATGCTAGAAGCACCATTGGGAGCTGCCAGATATAACAACGAGTTTGGTCGACCTAATATATGCGGTTACTTTAGAGATTTTTGCTATAAGTATAATAAAAATACATATTATGGCTATCATAAGCCTATAATGATTGCGGGTGGCCTTGGTAGTATTTCTAGTCATAATACAGATAAAATAAGTTTTACAGAAAATAATTTACTTATAGTCTTAGGTGGACCAGCTTTATTAATCGGTCTAGGTGGTGGTGCAGCTTCTTCTAGTAATGCTAGTTTAAACAAAACTCAATTAGATTATGCTTCTGTGCAACGGGACAACCCAGAGATGCAAAGACGTTGCCAAGAAGTTATTAATCATTGCTGGCGGGCTATAAACAATCCTATTTTATCTATTCACGATGTTGGTGCTGGTGGTTTGTCTAATGCTATACCAGAGATAATTCACGAAAGTCACTGCGGCGCTGATTTAGATATAACTAAAATACCTACCGCTGATCCAAGTTTATCACCATTAGAATTATGGTCTAATGAAGCGCAAGAACGTTATGTTTTAGTCATTGCAGAGTCTAGTTTGGATGTTTTTACAAAATATTGTAAACGAGAAAATTGTCCATTTGCTGTCTTAGGTAAGACAACAAAAAATTTTAATAATAATTTATTATTAGCTGATATTAATAATAAAACAAATCCTATTGATTTACCGTTAGATATATTATTTGGCAATATTCCCAAGATTATTAAGAATATACAGTCCGAAAGTATAAAAAACACCAAATTGGCTAAAGATACAATTAATAAATTAATTAGATTAGAAGATCTTAAAATAGTTTGTGAAAATATTCTAAGACACCCTACGGTAGCTAGTAAACAATACTTGATTACAATAGGTGATCGCAGTGTGGGCGGATTAATAGCACGTGATCAAATGGTTGGTAAGTACCAGACTCCTGTAGCAGATTGCGGTGTTACTTTAAATGATTTTACTAATCTCCATGGTGAAGCCATGGCTATTGGTGAGCGAACACCTTTGGCTGTGATCAATCCAGAAGCTGCAGCTCGTATTGCTATTGCTGAAGCTATTACTAATATTATTTCAGCAGATATCACTCAGCTTGAAGATATTAAACTATCTGCTAATTGGATGGTTGCCAGTGGTGAAAATAATGAAGATCTTGGTTTATACAATTCTGTATTTTCAATAGGAGAAGAATTCTGTCCGAAGTTAGGGGTGTCTATACCGGTTGGTAAAGATTCTATGTCTATGCGGACAAGCTGGGTTTCACAAGCAAATCAAGATGATCTAATCACTGTCAAAGCTCCTGTATCTTTGATTATAAGCGCTTTTGCGCCAGTAAATAATGTAAATAAATCATTAACGCCAGAATTAAAACTAAATACAAATACAGAATTATGGTTAATTGATTTAAATGCTGTGCAAGTTAATACTAGTTTAAGCGGATCTATTTATTCACAAATTACTAATAATTTTAATCAAAATTTTAATAAAAAAATTAATAATATAGATATCAATCCTGGGATCTTAAAGAACTTTGTGAATTGTATTCTAGAATTAAAAAATAATAATATAATATTAGCTTATCATGATCGTTCCGATGGTGGAGTCTGGGCTACGTTGTGTGAGATGGCTTTTGCAAGCCAAGTTGGATTAGATTTAATAATTAACAATCAAGAAGATATTAATAATTTTTTATTTAATGAAGGTATTGGCGCAGTGTTGCAAGTAAGTTCAAATAATTTAAATTTATTTAAGCAGATTTTAGATAAATATAATTTATTGAGATCGCATAGCTATAATATAGCTAAAATTAATCCTAATCTTACTGCTAATATTATTAATATAATTCATAACAATCAAATTGTTTTTAGTGAAAACTATAAGTCTTTACAGCTAATCTGGTCAGAAACTAGTTATCATATGCAAAAATTACGAGGTAATCCAGAAGCTGCTGATCAAGAATTATTGAGTATAAAAAATAATCAGCATGAATTATTATGTAAATTTAATTTCTCAATAATTCCCAGTTTTCTTAACTTCACTAAAAAACATAAACCAATTCGGGCAGCCATTTTGCGTGAACAAGGGACCAACGGTCATATTGAAATGGCCGCTGCTTTAATGCGTGCTGGATTCGAGTGTGTTGATGTTCATATGAATGATATATTATTAGAACATCAAAGCTTAGACAGCTTTAATTTTTTGGCTGTCTGCGGTGGTTTCTCTTATGGTGATGTTCTAGGTGCAGGTCGCGGTTGGGCTGCTAGAATATTATATAATCAATTTGCTTTAGAAGAATTTACAAAATTTTTCAATCGTAAAGATACTCTTACTCTGGGTGTATGTAACGGTTGCCAAATGTTAAGCCAATTAAAATCTATCATACCTAGCGCTGATCATTGGCCTGGTTTTGAGCATAATGATTCTAGACAATTTGAGGCTAGACTAGTTACTGTGAAAATTTCTGATTCGTCATCTGTTTTATTTAAAGATATGCAGAATAGTCTGTTGCCTATAGTTGTGTCTCATGGTGAGGGCAGGGTAGCTAATGATCATTTGTTAGATAATATAAATAATACATCAATAGTTATGCAATATGTAGATAGTCAGGGGCAATTTACAGAGCATTACCCTGCTAATCCTAATGGGTCAATAAAAGGCATAGCAGGTTTATGCTCACAAGATGGGCGAGTAACAATTATGATGCCACATCCCGAGCGTGTGTTT
This sequence comes from Gammaproteobacteria bacterium, assembly GCA_018061105.1. Taxonomy (GTDB): domain Bacteria; phylum Pseudomonadota; class Gammaproteobacteria; order JAGOUU01; family JAGOUU01; genus JAGOUU01. The sequence goes on along the minus strand of JAGOUU010000034.1, from coordinate 247 downwards.
AGAAACGCTCAATTAAGCTGGTGTCCAGAAGAGCTAAGTTGTATCGACGATAGCCCTTGGATGAGGATGTTTTATAATGCAGCAGCATATTTATTGAATTCGCGTTATTAGCGTCTTGATTAGCCTCCTGGACGAGGGTAATGAGAATAACTAGGCCTGCTGTCTCTGCTTTGTCTTACGCAGAATGCGTCAAAAGCAGTAAGACTAGTAGCTTTTAAACTTTCTAACTGCTTGCGACGTACTGCAG
>JAGOUU010000033.1 GCA_018061105.1 Gammaproteobacteria bacterium | reverse complement strand
TTAGTCATTGCTAAATTTATAACTATTTTTAATATATTAAATCTAATTTTTTTAGCGGTTTATATAAAAAATTTTAGTCAGTATTTTGAGAAAATTAATAAAAATAATTTTAAATTAATACTTTTTGCTTTTATACTAAACTTCTTATTACCCACTGGGTTTCTATATTTAATATTTGTTATAACAGGTAGATACTATTTACTAAGTGCTATTTTATTATTATTGTTCGTGCCGTTTGGTATGGATTATATATGGATAAAAGTAAATAATTTATTAGACTATCCTAAATTTAGAATACTATCACAATCCTGTCTAATAGCTTTATTGGCTCTGCTGGCTGCAGATGGAATTACAACATTTGGTTATTCTAAAGATTACATCAAGCAAGCTGGTCTCTGGTACAAAGCCCAGAATTTACCGACGGAAACCGCTATTGCTAATAATCCACAATTAGCATATTTTGCAGAGTTATCTAATAATTCTATAGAATACGATCAATTAGTACCTAGTCAAATTAACAAAAATTACTTTTCTTATTTATTAATTAAAATAAAATATAATGATACAAATAAACTAACTCAAATAAAACAATTAGCAGAAAATAACCAATTAATTATTTTAAATACTTTTTCTAATAGTCGTAACGACAGTGTTTTTATCTGCAAATTGATTTAATTAATACTACCCAAAACCGGCACACAATTAACCTGATACTCTACACCAGGGTTTTCTATATCCCATAATGCTGATTTAGAATTACATTCTGGAACAATACCAATTGACTTAAACGCTGATTCAATAGAATTATTAATATTATGTTGTTTAAATTTTGTCCAATCTTTTTTAAATTGCTCACAAGCAGCTTCCCAGCCAGTTTGAATTGGAGAGCATTGGGACTTAGCTGTCATTGCAGATATGCGGTTATCTGACGGCGGCACCCCTCCTGCTGGCTTCTTTGTAGATGCCAATTGCGTGTATAAGCTTCTCAAACTATCAGGATTTGTATCAGAAGTAATTAAATTTGCATAATCTGCGGGATCAGTAGAGCTGGAACATATCCAATTATTAGCCTTATCTGTCGTACAATCAGCATTACAACCTGCTTGCTGTCCATTCTGAGGACCCAAATCACATTCTTCACCAGGATCGAGATTATTATTACCACAAGATGATCCCGTTATATCATAATTAAATACAGCTGTACCCGATGTGCATTTATTTTCTATCGTAATTGTCGCCTGACCTTTGATTACTTTTGTAAGCGTACCATAAATTGCTCCTGTATTAGGATCGACTTTCAGATCGGGCGGTAAGTTTTTTGCTAAGTATGTAACTGGTAGGCAATTTTGCTGATAACTAATATTTGTGCTGTTGGGATCATTAGGATCAGTATATTTGAAATTACCCTTTATGAGCATCCCAACTGGTGCAATTAAATCTCCACTTACATCTGGCACTAAAGGTAAATAGGCTTGACGAGGGATTTGAGGTGGGGGCTGAGTAGTATTTATTAGAGTGTACGCCGCCATATTATAAGCACTCTTTCCAGTAGGCACTCCAATATTTTTACACTTACTGCTGTTATAAATTAATTGACACAAAACATTTTGCCCTGCAGGTGCACTCTTTAAAAAAGAAGCAGTAAAATAAAGGCATGGTTTGCTCCATGAGGGATCCGCAGGAGTATAATTTAAACACATATCCGCACACCCCGCGACATCACTGGCCATTACACCTTCGTCCGATGAGATATCAGTTCCAGAAGAATTTAAACATGCCTGATCTGCTGGAGAATTGGTAAATCCATTTATAGCCGGGGGTGTCCAGGCTGCTGAGTTGTTAACTGCTGTAGTAGCAGTAGTAGGTGTGTACACCACATAGTATGGCTGTGTATAACCCGAAGCAATATTATTTACATCAGATGTTTCACCAATAGTACAACTACCTGGTTTATTAAAAAAACAATCTACTACGCCTGGAGCTAGAGATAGAGCGGGAGGAAAGAATTTAACTGTAAAATTAGCACAACCATTTGGAGTTTGTGTCTGTAATTTTAGACATTGATCTCTACATTGTTCTAAACTACCTGACATAGATGAATCGCCTGGATAGATTCCCCCATTAGATACACAAGCATGATCTATCGTTGTATTATCTAGCCCAGATATTACGGGCACATCAGGTACATTTGTTACCTGAGCGATTAAAATCTGAGAAAATAATTGTAATAATACAACAAACAGTAAAGCAAACCTATTCAAACTCATTTTAAGCCCTTTTATAACTTAAGATAAACAATACTTGAACGAAAGTAAAATCTACATTCTAGCACATGGCCAATCTTCCCTGTTAGAATATTATTTGAATTATTATCAGAGTATACAAGCAGTTTAGTAAATTTTTACTAAAAAAACTAATTATTATAATAATTTATATAATTATGCCGGTTTCAAGACATTCTTTTCGCCCATATTTCTTGCAATGATCACGGCTCCACATGTGTCACCGTAGACATTAACAACAGTACGACACATGTCTAATATTCTATCAGTGATCATGAGTAAACCAATGCCTTCTAGTGGCAATCCTATTGTTGTTAATAAAATAGTAATTGCAACTAAACTTGCTGATGGAATTGCCGCTACGCCTATTGAAGTTAATAAAGCAGCTATTAAGACTATAAACTGCTGATCCATACTTACATGAACCCCATAAGCTTGCGCAATAAATATTACTGCCATGCCTTCATAAAGAGCCGTGCCATTCATATTAATAGACGCGCCTAATGGTAAAACAAAGCTGGTAATTTTATTTGATACTTTAGCATTCTTTTCTACACACTCTATAGTAATTGGCAATGATGCCGAAGAGGAGCTCGTGGAAAAGGCTGTTAACATAGCCGGCATCATGGCTTTTATATGCAACCATGGATTAATTCCACCCATAAAGTACAAAAATAAAGATAAGACTATAAAATTATGAAATGCTAAAGCAGCTATAACGCTTAGAAAAAACTTGATTAACGGCATGAAAGCACTAAAACCTGTTTCTGCAACAGACTTAGCAACCAAAGCAAATATACCATAAGGTGCAAATCTTAAAAACCACATAGTTAACAGCATGATGGTCTCTAACGTTGCTGTCCAAAATTCTGTTAAAAATATTCTATGTTTTTCTTTTGTATGTAAAATAAAATAACCAAATAACATACTAAAAGTAATTAACCCCATAAGCTGTCCGTCTGCAGCAGCTTGAAAAACATTCGGTGGAACTAATTGGTAAAATATATTTAATGTAGGATGTTTAATATCTACAGCAATATTTTTTGTATCAATACTAGGATCATCATTGCTCCTAAAAGCAGCATCTAGTTTGTTTTTTTCTAGATCAGTTATTTTCGGTACATTATTAGGATTAATTTCGTAACCTGGTTGCACTGCATTAATAAAAAACAGGCCTATTATGATAGCAATTGCGGTAGTTAATGCATAAAATCCAATTGTGCGAACACCTAATTTACCAACCATTTTGCCACTGCCTATACTGGCTAAACCAGAAATCATAGAAGCAATTACTAAAGGCACGCTGAGCATTCTCAGCCCATTCATAAATAAAGTACCAATGAAAGCATAAAGATCATAAGGGCAGAAAAACCATAATACCGTATCAGGTTTAGTTAATAATCCGGCAAATATAGCTAAAATTAATGAAAACAAAATTTTCCAATGCAAGCTTATCGGTTTTTTGTTTTTTTTTACCATTAAACTTTAGCTCCCTTTCTTATCTTAATTTTATTTTAATCTTATCTTAGCCTTATAACGTAGACATAGTTAATTTAACTTGATAGCCAGTGTATTTCCTAATATTAATTACACCTGAATCTAATATTAGATATTGTCCTTTTATACCTAGCAACTTACCGTGAATACTTGGATTAGTATCTAAATTCAAACTTACAATCTTATTTGGATACTCTCTTACAGGATAGCAGATCTCAGTTACAAGCTCTGAGCTACCTGAGCCATCAGCACACCATTCTAATTTACTGTTAAGAAACTTTTCTTGCAACTGTTTGAATTCATCAAAAATTTTTTCATATAAGTCATCTCGGGCTTGATACAGATTTATTTTATCTACTTTATCTGCATCAGTTTTCAGCATTACTCGCCAATCCGTGCGGTCTTTTAGATGCTTTTTACAAATGATCTCTAGTAAACCAGCCTGATATCTTGACGATACTCTTGCGATTACTAAAGCTTGTATCGCACCTTGATCTATCCATCTAGTTGGAAGTTGGGAAGCTCTTGTTATCCCTACTTTTAAGCCAGAAGAATTGGCAATATACACTACATGATCATCCATACAATGTTGCATTGCCCATTCTGGCTCTCGGCAAGTCCCTAAATGAAAATGGCAACGCTCTGGACTTAAAATGCATAAATCACAACTAGCTAGTTTTCGAAAACAAGGAAAACAATACCCCTGGTTGAAAGATTTTTTTGTTTTCGCCTGACAGCTTATACAAAAAATTTCACCCAAATATTCTATGTTTAAAATTATATCTTGAACATGATGAACTTGGTATAACTTTTTATCCAAATCGAAACTATACTCTACAGTATTTTGAGAATTTTGAGAATCTAATTTAGTATGAAGTTTTCTTAAAGATCCACTGACTTCCAGCATTTATTACTATTTCCTAAATCATAAGAAGCTTATTATTTACAGTCAACGCGATTATATATAACATGAGAATACTCTGTAAACCGAATTATTAAGCAAGATGACAGCAAAACCCCAAACTAAAAATAAACCCAAAGATTTCCAAGAGTTAATTCTAAAGTTACAACAATACTGGGCAGATCTTGGCTGTCTCATTATGCAGCCACTTGACATGGAAGTTGGTGCTGGAACATTCCATCCTTCTACTTTTTTGAGGGCCATAGGACCAGAACCTTGGTTTTGTGCTTTTGTCCAGCCATCAAGACGGCCAACTGATGGGCGTTATGGAGAAAATCCTAATCGCTTACAAATGTATTATCAATTTCAGGTTTTATTAAAACCTTCGCCAGATAAGATACAAGAGCTATATTTAAACTCTTTAAGATACATAGGCATTGATCCCAATACAGACGATATCAGATTTGTTGAAGACAATTGGGAATCACCAACTTTAGGGGCCTGGGGATTAGGTTGGGAAGTTTGGCAAAATGGCATGGAAGTTACTCAATATACGTATTTTCAGCAAATCGGCGGTCTATCTTGCAGCCCCGTCAGCGGTGAATTAACCTACGGCCTAGAACGGTTAGCCATGTATTTGCAAAACGTCGACAATGTTTACGATTTAATTTGGTGCTCTGGCCCAAATGGCACTATTACTTATGGCGAAGTATATCTACAAAATGAAAAACAGATGTCAGCCTTTAATTTTGAGTATGCTGATACAAGTTTTTTATTAAATCAATTTTCTTCTTATGAGCGACAGTGCGCTGAGCTTTTAGAAAATAAAGAAAATAATTTGTGCTTACCTGCCTATGAAATGGTAATGAAAGCATCACACACTTTTAATTTACTAGATGCCCGAAGAGCCATCTCTGTCACTGAACGCCAAAGATATATATTAGCTATTCGACAATTAGCGCGCAAAACTGCAGAAAGTTATTATAGTTTACGTGAGCAACTAGGCTTTCCATTATTAAATAATAAAATTAAATATTAAATTATGACAATTAACACTCAGCATTTTTTATTTGAACTCGGTGTAGAAGAGCTACCAACAAAAGCTGTAAAAAATTTAAGCTCTGCATTTGGTGAGCTATTAACTAAAGAGCTAGAAAATTTTAATCTAAGTTTCAAAAATCTAAAAATTTTTGCGACCCCCAGAAGACTAGGCTGTTTAATTACAGATCTACAAACTAAACAAGCAGATTATACTGAAGAAAAACGTGGTCCTGCGCTAAAAGCAGCTTATGACCAAAACAATAATTTTACAAAAGCTGCCCTTGGTTTTGCCAGCTCTTTTAATGTAAAACCAGAACAATTAGAAAAACTTGAAACAGACAAAGGCAGCTGGTTAATTTACAAATCTAAAGTTACTGGCAAAAAAACTGAAAACTTATTACAAGAAATTATTTCTAATGCTATACATAAATTACCTATTCCAAAACCAATGCGCTGGAGCAATAAAGATTATAGTTTTATAAGACCAGTTCATTGGGTATTGGGTTTATTCGGTGATAAAAAATGCAAATTTGAGTTTTTTGGATTTAAAGCTGACAATAAAACTTATGGACATCGTTTTCTTGCCGCAAAATCCATAGTTATTAAATCACCTCTTGAATACGAAAAAAAGTTAAAAAAAGCATTTGTTATCGCTGATTTCAATGCAAGATTAAATACTATACAAGATCAAATTACAGCAATTACTAAAAAAACAAATTATTTATCTTTAAATACTCCTGAGCTTTTAGAAGAAGTAACCTCTTTAGTAGAATGGCCAGTAGCTTTACTAGGCAAATTTGACGAAAACTTTTTGAAAGTTCCTCAAGAATGTTTAATTACATCTATGGTAACTAATCAAAAATATTTTCCCGTAGTTGACAAAAAAAATAAATTACAGCCTTATTTTGTTTTTATTTCAAATATAACAAGCAAAAACCCCAAACAAGTTATTCAGGGTAACCAACGAGTATTATCAGCAAGACTAAAAGATGCAGAGTTTTTTTATCATACTGATAAAAAACAAACTCTTGAGTCCAGAGTAGCTTTATTAAACAATATTACTTATCAACAAAAACTCGGTAGCCTAGCTGATAAAACTTCTCGCGTAAGTAAAATAAGTGTTTATTTAGCTGAAAATTTAAAAAACTTTAGTATTAATATGAACAATTTAACTAGAGCAGCTCAATTAGCTCGCGCTGATTTATGCACCGAAATGGTATATGAATTCCCGGAGCTCCAGGGCATTATGGGTAAATATTATGCACTGTCTGACGGTGAAGATACCTTAACAACCAATATAATAGAACAACAGTATTTACCTAAATTTTCTGGTGATAATCTACCAGAGTCTACTGAAGCCTGTTGTTTAGCCATTGCTGAAAAACTTGATACCATAATTAGTATCTTTGCTATTGACCAAAAACCAACTGGTGACAAAGATCCTTTTGGTTTGCGCCGTGCTGCTCTTGGTTTATTAAGAATCTTAATCGAGAAACGATTACCAGTCGATCTAAAAACTCTGATTACTCAAAGTGTAGAAATACTAACTCACAACTTATCAGAATTATTAAAGCTAAATCCTGAAAAACAAAAGCAAATAACCCAAGACTGTCTTGAGTTTTGTTTTGAACGTCTAAAAAAATATTACAGTGATCAAAATATTTCACTGAATTTATTTTACTCTGTTAATAATACTAAAACATATTCGCCCTTTGATTTTGACCAACGAATAAAAGCGGTTAGCCATTTTATAAATCTACCTGAATCTTCCCACTTAATAGCCGCTAATAAACGAGTAAAAAATATTTTAAGCAAACAAAATAGTAATAATTTGCCAAAAAAAATAAATTTACAACTTTTATCTGAGTCAGAAGAAATCAATCTTAATGAAGTGCTATTAGACAAAAATTCAGAATTAAGTCCTCTATTTGCTCAACAAGATTACAAAAATATTTTAACTAGTTTATCTAAACTACAAAATCCTATTGATAACTTTTTTGATAAAGTCATGGTTAACGCTGCTGATCAAGAATTAAAAAATAATAGATTATTATTATTATTAAATATACAAACGTTGTTTAATCAAGTAGCAGATATTTCTGAGTTACAATAAATTATTATTAATATGACAATAAAAACCATTATATTAGACCGAGACGGTGTGATTAATTACGACTCTGATCTGTTTATTAAATCTCCTGATGAATTTATTTTTTTGCCTAATTCTATACAGGCTTTAGAAAATATAGCCAAATATAATATTCAACTATTTATTACAACTAATCAATCTGGATTGGCCCGAAATTTATTTGATCGAGAAACTTTTTTTTTAATAAATCAAAAATTATTAACTAATCTATCAACCAATTTATCTAAAAATATTATTACTGCTATTTATTATTGTCCGCATTATAACAATAATTGTCCCTGCCGGAAGCCATTACCTGGAATGATTAATAAAATAAAGTTAATTCACAATATTAATTTAGAAACTACTGCTTTAATTGGTGATAGCATGCGAGACTTAGAGGCTGGAAAAGCGGCAGGATGTCAATATAATTTTTTGGTTAAAACTGGTAAAGGACAAGAAGTTTATAACAAGAGTAGTAATAGTCATTTATTTAATAATACTAATTGCTTTTCTGAACTTAATAGTTGTATAAATTATATTATAGATAATTATATTTAGATCAAACAACATGACAATGCTAAAAATATTAAACTACCCCGACCCAAAACTACAACGCGTCGCAAAAAAAGTTACCAAATTTGACAACAGATTGCACCAGATTATAAAAGACATGTTTGAAACGCACTATAACACTCGTAATTGTGCAGCACTTGCCGCAACGCAACTTGATCTACCTGCCCCTCCTCATGTAACAGTAATTGACTTTTCCGAACAAAAAAACCAACCTTTGTGTTTAGTTAACGCTGAAATTATAGAACGCCAGGGCACTCACAAAGAAGAAGAAGGTTGTATGTCAGTTTATCCTGATTATATCCATGCTGGTATTAGCCGCAGCGAAACTATTACCGTCAAATACCAAGATCAAGAAGGTAACGAACAGCAACTTAAAACAGATGGGTTCTTAGCAAAGTGTATCCAGCATGAACTAGAGCATCTAGCTGGTACTATATATATAGATCATCTATCTAGGCTTAAGAGAAATCTTGTCGATAAGAAAATTCAACAAGTTATAAAAATATTGAACAAAAATAACTAGTAAGCTGATTTTCTGTAAAATTCTTTAAACTTCGCTAAAAAAACTTAATTTATATCTAACTTCTGCTATTTCCTTATTTTATCTTAAAAATACTCTAATTACCCTGATCTACCGCTAAATAACTCAAATATACAGCATAATCTACTAAAATCGTCTATTGCTATGCAGCCAAGATATGAGTTTTATTTTATTAAAATAAACTTATGCTGCCATAAAACTTTTTTATAGATTTTTGTTCTAACTTAAAAAGAGGAATTAAAAGAGGCCGTTGTATGAAACAGGAAAAACTTAGCATTACATCTTATCTGAAAGTAATCATTTGCTTTTGGCTGTTAGTTGTCATCCTAACAGGAATAAGTATGGAGTCCAAAGCTCTTCCACAAGGAGGAGTAGTTACTGATGGTAGTGCCACCATAGTAACAAACCCCAGCACTCCTAATTATATGCAGATCAACCAGAGCTCAAATAGCGCTGTATTAAATTGGCAAAGTTTTAATATAAACTCTAATGAACATACTCACTTTCAACAACCTAATTCTAGCTCTGTAGCTATCAATAGAATAAACGCAGCCAATGGACCATCTAATATTTTTGGTAAGTTAACAGCTAATGGTAATATTTTTTTACTTAATCCAGCCGGAGTATTATTTGGAATTGGCTCTGAAGTAAACGTAGGTGGTATTTTAGCTTCAACTTCCGATCTTAATATTGATAAGTATCGTAAATATGGCGCCATCGAGTTAATGCCAAACACTAGTTATAATGGCCAAATTCTTAATCAAGGTAATATTAATGTACGTGACGCTGGCTTTGCTGCTTTTGTTGCTCCTAATGTTGAAAACAAGGGGACTATTAATGCAAGACTTGGGCATGTGCAATTAAGCTCAGGTGAATATTTCACTGTGGATTTATATGGCGATAATTTAATAAACTTTAAGATTCCAGAAGCTGATTTAAATCCCGCGTTTAAAAATTACAGCGTCAACCAAAATGGTGCCTTGTATGCGGATGGTGGTAGTATCACGCTTTCTGCAGCTGATGCTGGCAATATTGTTTCAAGTGTTGTTAATTTTGACGGCATTGCTCGGGCAGATACAATATCTAATCAAGCAGGAAGAATTTCTCTCAATAATGCTAAAGGCTTAGTATCTATAGGCAGTAATAGCAATATTTCTGCTCAAGGACTCGATCCTAATACTTCTGGTGGTTTAGTAAAAGTTTCTGGCCAAGATATTACTTTAGCTCAAAATAGTTTAATTAACGTATCAGGCACGTCTAAAGGCGGTGATGTTAACATTGGCGGTAATTACCAAGGAAAATTAGTAGATCCAAATGATTATAATGCAAAAACTGTTACCATGGAAAAAGACGCAACTATACTTGCTGATGCTACATCAGGGAATAACTCAGAGAATAGCAAAGGCGGTAACATAGTTTTATGGTCTGACGATACAACAAATGTCAATGGTAAACTCAGCGCCAAAGATAGTAACACAGGTACAGATAAAGGTAAAGGAGGATCTATTGAAACCTCGGGTAAAATTAATTTAAATATTGGCCCTGATACCAATGTTACGGCTGGCAATAAAGGAACTTGGTTGTTAGATCCAACAAATATTACCATAGATGATTCTATGGCTAGTACTTTCAATAGCACACTTACTTCCGGGACTGACGTAAACGTAACAACCAGCTCTGCAGATAAAGATGCAGGTGATATAACATTTAATAATCTTAATACACCTATAACATGGAGTACAGCTGCTAATTTTGCAGCTATCGCTGACAATGGCATACTTTTTAATGGTACTAATAATGCAGCTCCTAATTTATCTAGTACTGGTGCTGGTAATATTTACTTACGAACAAATGCAGATGGTATATATGACGGTAATAACAGCCTATTCTCTTTCAACGGCACTAGCATGGGCAAAGCTCCTTATGTGACATCTACAGCTACCGGCTTAATTGAATATTATCTCGATCCTCTCACAATGGGATTTCCATCAAATTTTAGAAAAGGAGCTTTTTCTGCAGGTAAAAACAATCTCATTGAATATCAATATATCTATGGTGATTCAAATAATTTGGCAAACAATGATGGCCGTGGAATTACCACTGTTTCTTCGATAACATCTGATCTCGGGATTGGTTATGCTCTCAATGAAGATATAAATTTAGCAAGTTCTAATTTTGCTGGATTTGGTTCCAGTAATAGATTTACTGCTAATTTTGACGGTTTAAACCATACCATTTCCGGCTTAACAAATTCTACAGGTCTTGAGGGAAATTTTGGCTTATTTGTTAATGCCGGTACTGGTACTAGCACAATACCTCAGACTATTAAAAATATTAATATCGACAATGCCACTATACGTGCTTTACCATCTTCAAAAGATATTACGGCATCTTTCGCCACTGGTATATTAATAGGTAAAGCAGGCGATGGTAGCCCTGGAACAAAACTGAATATAGACAATATACATATTACTAACAGCTCAGTAACCACTAATGACAAAAGTAATACTCCGCTAAATAGCATCGTAGGGGGATTAATTGGTGAAAGTGCAATTGAGACATTAAATCTTAATAATATTAGTATAAACAACACTCAAGTAACCTCATCTAGTATTGCTGGTGGTTTAATTGGTAAATCTAGTGCATTGTTAACTAAAGAACCTACTCTTCCGATACCTCCTTCTACTATAAATCTAACAGGCGATCTTAATTTAACCGGGTTGACTGTCAATGCAAATTTACTAGGCCAAATTGATGGCAAAAGTAATACTAATACTTATGCAGGAGGATTGATAGGTCTTACTGCTTCGCCAACTTTAACTTTAAACTCTCAAGCTAACATTATCCTTTCTGGTTTAAATCTTACTTCTTCGAATAAGTTACCAGGTGCTAGCAGTTTTGCAGGTGGTTTGATTGGTGATTTTTCTGGTGACACTGCAAATTTTAGTGGTTTAGATCTTAATGCTACTAATCTTTTAGCTCAAATTGATTCTACTAATTCAAGTGTTTCTAGTACTGATCCAATGTCTGCCTATGCCGGTGGTTTATTTGGGCATGCAAACTTAACTAATTTGACTTTTAACGGACCAATTAGTGTTAATGCCACGCCTACTGCATCTATAACAGCTACAGATGCTGCATCTGCAAGCGCATATGCTGGTGGTGTTACTGGACAGCAACAATCATTAAATGTTGCTTACAATGATAAGGTAACTACTTCTAGTGCACAAGCTACAACTGCTTTAAATAACACTGCAAGCACTAGCGCAAACATTGCTGAAAGTTATGCTGGTGGTATAGATGGCCAAGCACAAACTAGCACAGGTAATTTTAATCATAATTATGCTGCTAATTCAAATATAAGTATTGGCACAGGCACACCAAATACAAAAGTAAGCGCATCTAGTACTGGTGCACGTGAAATTGCCTACGCTGGTGGTATGTATGGTTTAGCCAATGACACGACAAATACTACTGCAAGTGATCGCTCTAATATTAATATTACAGGCAATAATGCAATTAATGTTAATTCAAATATTAATTCTACAATTTTTGGTAATGGAACTGCTACTAACGCAGCTGATAAGCTTAATAATGCATCCGCATCTGGCGGCTTGATAGGTGGCGCTACTGGAGTTAATGTCAATTTTAATAATAACAGCCCTGCTAATATCAATGGCACTGTTGCTACTAACCGTACAAACACAGCAACTACAAATTCTCCTGTTCAAGCTGCAGGTGGTGTCATCGGCGTTTTTGCAAATGGTGATTTAAATTTCGATCCTAATTTAACTAATTTTGCTGTTAATGTAGCTTCTGCTACTCAGAATAACAATACTGTCACCAATTCTGGTTATCAAGGTGGTATAGTTGGTTACTTAGATGTTGGTGAAAATAATCCAAGCACACCAGGTGCTCCTGGTAGTGTCAACCCAGATGCTGTTAACAACAACAGTGATTGGTTACGTCTTGAGTTAAATTTCAAAGATAGCTCAGCATGTAGTGGACCTAGCTCTGAGCTTTGCGTCCGTCCTGCTAATAGTACCGGCGGTAGTACTGGAGGTAGTAATACTAATCCAGCAACTAATGGCTATATAAACACCATAACTTCTACTGTAAAAAATAATTTTGTGGCTCCATTAGGAAGCCTTGGTTCTACCACACAAAATATAAGCTTCATTCAGCCTGGCTCGTTTGTTGATCCGTTTGGGGCTACAACTCAAAATCTTTTCTTTGATACAAAAATTGATAAAATCAATGATAGAGATTATCTAGAGTTGAAAACTTTTGATTTTAATGCTATTACAAATCCGGAATAAAGAAGAATGATATATATTTTGCATACTACACATCCAGATTGGAGACATTCAAAGCATTATACTCAATAAATTCTCGCCTGGGTTCGACTTGATCCCCCATCAAGACAGTAAATAACTCATCAGCTGCAACTGCATCTTCGATTCTGACTTGTAATAAATTTCTTGTTTCGGGATCCATTGTGGTTTCCCACAATTGTTCAGCATTCATTTCTCCAAGACCTTTATAACGTTGGATCTGCTGACCACGTTTTGCTTCTGCTAATAACCATTCAAAACATTGTTTAAAATTTTGCACTTTGGTTTGTTTTTCACCCCGCTTAACCGTAGCTTCCTGTTCTTGAAACAAATCATTTTGTTTACGGCCAATACCAGTTAAAAATTTATAATCTTGCGAATCAAATAATAAGTAATCTAATTTATATTTAACATCGACGCCGTTTTCCCAATAGGTTAATTCAGGAATAAATCCTTCTTCATCTGTTGTTGTAATTAATTCAATAGAAAATTTATCTATTTTACGTTGATGATTATTATGTTTAGTAAATTCTGTTTTGAATAAGTCTACCCATTGTTGCATAAATTCACGATCTTTTAATTGTGTCACCTGTATTTCTGGTAATGACATAAGTGATTCGAGTATTTCTGCGCCATAGCGTTTTGATAATTTTTTTATCACTATATTAGCGTGTTGATGCTCTTGCAGAATTTTTGCAAATACAGATTCATTAATAGGTATAATAGTATCTGAATTGATATAAAATTTTGCGTCTTCTAATGCTACTTGAATTAAATATTCTTCTAATTGATTATCATCTTTTAGATACTGCTCTTGTTTTCCTTTTTTTACTTTATACAATGGCGGTTGAGCAATATAAACATGCCCACGCTCAATAAGCTCTGGCATTTGCCTGTAAAAAAATGTTAATAATAATGTTCGAATATGTGAACCATCTACGTCCGCATCCGTCATGATAATAACAAAATGGTAACGCAATTTTTCTGGCTTGTAATCTTCTTTGCCGATACCACAACCCAAAGCCGTAATTAACGTAGCAAGCTCTTGTGAGCTAAGCATTTTGTCATAACGTGCTTTTTCTACGTTTAATATTTTACCTCTAAGCGGTAAAATAGCTTGGTTTTTACGATTACGACCTTGCTTAGCAGAACCACCAGCTGAATCTCCCTCGACTAAATATAATTCCGATTTTGCTGGATCATTTTCCTGGCAGTCAGCAAGCTTCCCAGGTAACCCAGCCACGTCTAAACTACTTTTTCTTCTAGTTAACTCCCTTGCTTTTCTTGCTGCTTCTCTTGCCCTCGCTGCATCTACATTTTTACCAATAATAATCTTAGCATCTTGTGGGTTTTCCATTAAAAAAGACAATAATTGCTCACCTAAAGCGGCTTCGACAATGGGTTTTATATCAGAAGATACGAGTTTATCTTTTGTCTGTGAAGAAAACTTTGGATCAGGTGTTTTAACTGAGACTACAGCGGTTAAACCTTCGCGTGTGTCATCACCAGTTATAACTACTTTGTCTTTTTTAAAACTTGGTATTTTTTCAATATAATTATTAACTGTTCTTGTTAAAGCAGCTTTGAACCCAGCCAAATGTGTTCCACCATCATTTTGGGGAATATTATTAGTAAAACAAAACACTTTTTCTTGAAAAGAATCATTCCATTGTAGAGCAATTTCTATCGTAATCCCCTTTTGCTCTTTCATAAAATGAACAACTTGAGGATGCAGTGGTGTTTTATTTTTATTTAAATGCTCAATAAAAGCTTTAATGCCGCCTTGATAATCAAAAATATCTTCTTTGCTTGATCTCTCATCGTACAGTCTTATATAAATTCCAGAATTCAAAAAAGATAATTCCCTCAATCGCTTAGCGAGAATATCATAATGAAATTCTATATCAGTAAATATTTGCTTACTTGGTCTAAATCTAATTTCTGTCCCAGTAAGCTCAGAAGTCCCTGTGATTTCAATAGGTTCTTGTGGGTCCCCCATGCAATAATCTTGCTCATAAACATGGCCATTTTGCTTAATTTTTAAATGCAATTTATCTGAAAGAGCATTTACGACAGATATACCTACACCATGTAACCCACCAGAAACTTTATAAGAATTAGCGTCAAATTTACCGCCAGCATGTAGAACAGTCATAATAACTTCAGCGGCTGATCTACCCTCTTCTTTATGGATATCGGTAGGAATACCTCGCCCGTTGTCTTTTACCGTGACAGAACCATCGGCATGAATTATTACTTCAATTTTAGTGCAATGACCCGCTAGTGCTTCATCTATTGAGTTATCGACAACCTCAAACACCATATGATGCAAGCCTGTGCCATCATCTGTGTCTCCAATGTACATCCCAGGACGTTTTTGGACAGCCTCTAGTCCCTTTAGTACTTGAATACTTGACGAATCATATTTGGGGGTAGTTGCTTCAGTCGTCATATCAATTGTGCTCTTTAATGTTGCAAATAATTGAAATTATACCATTTCTTTCTCACTTTTTATATCTTTTATATGTTCTGCCGCTAGATACTTACTG
>JAGOUU010000032.1 GCA_018061105.1 Gammaproteobacteria bacterium | reverse complement strand
AGTCTTTCTATTGTTACTATCGCTATATGAGCACTTTGAACACTTCTGACTGGTATGTTTTGCTGAGACTTCTAGTAACAAACCACCAAACCAATCAGATTTATATCTTAACTGACGTTTAAATTCAAACCAACCTTGATCTAATATCGATTTATTGAGCCCTGATTTAGCTTTAACATTCTTACCTGGTTGCTCTAGGGTCCCTTTAGCAGATTTGCTCATGTTTTTGATTTTTAAGTCTTCAACTACTATCATCGCGTGGCTTTTGCATATATTTGTTGAAAGCTTATTTAGAAAATCTCGTCTAGTATCTGCTATTTTCTGGTGTATTCTCCTTATTTTATTTATCTGTTTTTTCCAGTTATTTGAAAATTTTTTTCGGTTTTTCAACTTCCTTTGCGCTTGTGCTAGTTTTTTAGACAAGGCTCTAAACATGTTAATCGGCGCAATTTGCTTACCATCAGATGTTGTTACAAAATTCGCTACTCCTACATCCAGTCCAATATCTTTAGTAACGTGCTTTGCATTTTTAATTAACCTGGGTTCTTGTTGTAGTTCTTGCTCTACCTGTATAGATATGTACCAATGATTGCCACTTCTCGAGACCGTGTAATTCTTGATTGTGCCAACTACTTTTATACTATTGTGGTATTTAATTCTGCCTAGCTTCGGGAGGGTAATATAGTTATGTTCTAGCTTTACATGTTTTGGCTCTGGAAATCTAAAACTGTCGCCAATACCTCGTTTCTTAAATCTCGGCAGCTTCTTGTTAGGTTGAGTCTTGTCAAAACAATCTAAAAATGCTTTTTGCAAGTCTTTTAATTTCTGCTGAATTATATGCGCTGGGCACTCATTTAAAAAGCCATATTCTTCTGATTTCTTCCAAATCTTACTCCAGTAATCAAACTCGCCATAATACATGATGGGCTGTTTATTCTTTAATTTATTTAAGTTAATGCTTAAAGCCTTGTTCCATAGAAATCTTACATGCCCAGCATATGACACTAAAGTAGCCTCTTGCTCTTTAGTTGGATGCAATCTATATTTATAAGCTTTTTTTATTATCATGTTTGAATTATAATCTTGGCCTATGAATGATTCAACTAAAATTAGAACTGGCAGACATGTTGTTTATAATATGCATGTCCATTTGGTCTTTGTAACAAAATATAGAAATATAGTATTCACTAAACCTATGCTTGAATATTTAAAATCTGTTTTTTCATCCATCTGCAATGACTTTGAGGTAACACTTACTGAATTTGATGGAGAAAACGACCATGTGCATTTATTAATCCACTATCCTCCAAAAATACAATTATCTAAATTAGTCAATAGCCTAAAAGGAGTTTCTTCTAGAATGCTTAGAATAGAATTTGAAAAACAAATTAGCAAGTTATATTGGAAGGGTGTACTATGGTCACCAAGCTATTTTGCAGCTAGTTGTGGTGGTGCCCCGATAGAAACAGTTAAAAAATATATTCAAAAACAAAAATCACCAACTCAGTAATAATCGCGAAATGTGTGCCTTATATCACCGCCCTGAAGTGACCGTGTCTTACGGCACTTAGGATAAAATTAAATTATTTAAAAGTCGCCCCTAAAAATAAATCATCCTCTGATTGATTTCTTGCCTCTGTGTCTTCTGAATCTTGTCTAAATTTTTTTCTAGTAGTTCCACCTCGTTTATATAATTGTGTTACCGGAGAACGAGGATAATCATCTTCATCTTTTATGATCGTCTCTTTTCTTGGTTTGGGATTGGGATTGGGATTGGGATTGCTACGTGTTGACTCAGTACTTATCTTGAAATAGTCATCATAAGCGCTAAGATTGCCCAGCTTTAATTGATTCAAGGTGTATTTAGCATTTTGCAATTGTTCACCTGGCTTAACTTGTTTAAGCTTTCTAATTTCATTACTAATTTTCGCTATTTTCTTTTCTAAAGATTTGAACAATTCAGCAAGCTCAGTTTTTTTTAAATCAGGAAAATTTTCTTTGATTATCATGCAATCATGATTAGTAAGCCTATACTCAGGATTAGAAAAGCCATATTTTTTAGTATAATAATATTGTAAAGATTTTTTAACCAAGTACATACACACGGCAGCAGTAAGATACATACTACAAAATAAAGAAAGTCCTGTGATTAAAGCTGGAGATACTGGAACAGCAACTAAAGTTATCAGTAAAGCCATTAATTCGCCAATCTGTGGAAACATATTACCAATGATTAACCCAATGATTAAAGCAAATATGCGCAAGTAACTGCTTGTGAGTTTTCGGCCTAATTTGATGTTAACAAATGCTTTTATTGTTTTCTCAATAGGAAATCTTAGAACTGCTGGGGCTAATTTCTCCAAACCACCTAGTGTACCCATATGAACCTCCCATTAATAATTTAGGCTATATATATTAATTTCTCCTATATTTTTATAAATATCAATATCTATAATTGCAATTATACAAAGAGAAGAAGAGAAAGAGAGAAAGAGAGAAAGAGATCGTCTCTAATATCTTCACAGATCTCTATTTAGGCCAAGAAACATCATTTGTTAAACAAAAAACACAAGTAACTAAATAATAGTTTTGTCTCTCTTGTTGGGAGTTGTCTGCTTGTAAAGTTAGAATTATAGAGTAATCTATATATGTATATATATGACTATATATATAACCAATGCATTCAGCCTCAGTTAATTACCATGGGTTATTATACTGTATCAATTATTATTTGGAGATAACTATGACAATCGACAAAGATGGTGCAATTAATATATTAAAGTGTGACATAGCAAGATTACTCGGCAGTGAATTACCAGCCAAAGCAAATATTGAGTTAATCGTGGAGCGGCTATTGAATAAAGGCGCATCTGAGTTTAACTTTTATTGGTATTGTTACGAAATTTCTCCAGCTCGTCGAGAGCGACATTTAGCCCTGGAAAGAGTATATTCTGCCTTGATTGATCATGGCTTCTTGACTGCTGCTGCTCCCGAAGGTACAACACCAGTGACAACGCCAACGCTCACTCCGGTGATTGGCTTCCCACTGGATGATACACCAGTTCGAGAGACCGCAAAAGCTCCAAGGCACCGCAGTGCGTCGATTTGAAGAAAGAAGACAAGATTGGCAATAAAATATTAATATTTCTTGGCTTATGGGCTTGGTTTTAATAAAATAATTATTTAGTAACAAATTAAAAATTATGCAACATTTAAAACATCTCATAAGCATAAAAGAGCTTAATAAAGAAAGTATTTTAAATATTTTCAAAAGAACTGATAGTTACCTAATTAAAGACCCAAAATCTCATAAAATTAGTTACAGAAGATCAAATTTATTATCTAATAAGACTATTTTTAATTTATTTTTTGAACCCAGCACAAGAACCCGCTCAACTTTTGAACTTGCGGCTAAAAACTTAGCTGGAAATGTTATTAATTTAAATCTTGATACATCTTCGTTAAAAAAAGGTGAGTCTCTACGTGATACTATTTTGACTATTAAAGCTATGCAGGCTGACTGTATTGTCATGAGGCATAAACAAAGTGTATATCTGCTTCTGTAGCAGAGCTCTGTGGTGATAACGTAAGCTTAATAAATGCTGGAGATGGCACGCACGAACACCCTACACAAGGGTTATTAGACACGTTTACTATTTATAAACATAAACCGAATTTTGCCGATCTTAAAGTTGCTATTATTGGTGATATCATGCACTCTCGAGTCGCTCGATCACAGATTGCCGCATTAAGTATTTTAGGTTGTAAGAAGATTGTTTTAATAGGTCCTGAAATTTTACTAACAGATACTTCAGAAAATTTTGGTGAGCACGTTAAAATTACCCATGATTTAAAAAAAGGTATTAAAGATGCTGATATAGTATCGGTTTTAAGATTGCAAAAAGAACGCATGCAACATTCATTAATTTTAGACGACAATGATTATTTTTCTAATTATGGTATTTCATCTGAGATTTTAAAATTAGCAAAGCCAGATGCTATGGTTATGCACCCTGGCCCAATAAATAGAAACATAGAGATTGGCTCAGATGTTGCTGATGGCCCGCAGTCAGTCATTTTAGAACAGGTTACCTACGGGGTTGCCGTGCGGATGGCTGTGTATGAATTGTTGTTAGGATGATCTGAGCAGTGCGCGCTAAAGTAATTAGTAATTCACTTACTCGCAGATCTTGCCTTATCTGAAGTATCAGCATTGCTAGAATGACCTAGATTATGCTGTTTACCCACAGAATCAATCAGATCTTGCAACCATGCATCAACACGACTCTCGTTTCCACCAAAGTCTATATAACCATATTTAGATTGGCTAGATATAGCTATCGTCGAGTGGCCTTTATCAATTCCGACAAGCTGAACATTAATAACACTAGGTAGTCTGAAATATTTAGAACGTTGAGAATACGTAAATTTAAGATTTATTTTATCTTCGGCTACAATAGTTAGCCTAGGCAACTGTGCAACAACTTCTTGCCAATGAATATTCAAATGATACATATCAAAAGGAAAAACAGGGCTAATTTCATTTGGTTTGATGCTGCAATAACTAGGAGGACAAACTATATAGAAATTTGCATCAGATACTTCTTGTAAATTTTTGAAGTTTACTTGTGTAGATGGATCACTACAGCTCATTAATAAGACTATGAAATTAAGCAACAATAATTTTAATGTGCTATCTTTGTTAAATCTAACCATTTCAAATATATACCTTTTCAACTCTGGATGTAATCCTAGTATACAATTCATATGATACAGTATTGCATGCATGGGCAGCTTCATCAATAGTAATATGGTTTCCCCATAGCTCTACATTATTACCTATAGCTATTTCGTTATCAGCTAGATCGCTGCAATCAATTGCTAACATGTCCATAGAGACACGTCCTAGAATAGAACATTTTTTATTATTTAACCAAACAACTGCGTGTTCAGATGGCGTTCTTGGATAGCAATCAGCGTAGCCACTTGCTATTATACCTAATTTAGTAGCTTTTGTAGCTAGCCAAGAGGCTCCATAGCCTACTGAGTCGCCAGATTTAATAGCTTTCAGAGCAATAACTTTACTTAGTAATTTCATACTAGGCTTTAAATTTAATTGATGAGATGTTTTTCCCACGATAGGTGATGAACCATATAGGCTAATCCCTGGTCGTACCCAATCAAAAAAACTACTTGGCCAACCAAATATTCCAGCAGAATTTGCTAAACTATATTCAAAAATAATGTTTTTATCTTGTTCAAAGATTTTACAGTGTTGCATTAAATCATTAAATTTTTCTAATTGTAGATAGTTCAAAGAATGCTTTAAGTCATCAGCACACGCTAGATGTGACATAATAATTACACGAGAATTTACCACATTTTTTTCTATTAATTGATAAATTAAAATTAATACTTGTTTGATAATCTGATCATCAATAGGAATACCTAAACGATGCATGCCTGAATCAAATTTTAACCATATATTAAGCGGAGCAATGTTACTTAATGATTGAGATTGATTAAATAGTTTATTAATTAAATCTAATTGCTCATAATCTTGTACAACTAGCCAAAATTGATGTTCCACTGCAGATATTAGTTGCTCAAAACTTATCACTCCTTCCATAAGTAAAATTGGTTTTTTAACACCTGCATCAAATAATCTTTTAGCTTCAGAATATCTGCTGACACCATAAGCAGATATAGCAGGATTTGATTCCAGATGAGTAGCAATTTTACTAGCACCATGACCATAGGCATCAGCTTTTATAACTGCTAAAATTTTGGATGTATTAACTGTTTTCTTTATTTGAGAAACATTATGACTAATATTTTCTAGATTAATAATTGCTTTTGGATTGTCCATATTATTGTATATTAATTTTGATAATACGACGGAGCTAAATTATCAAATCTGCTGTACTTACCTTCAAACTTAAGCTTGACAGATCCAATTGGACCATTTCTCTGTTTACCTATAATAATCTCAGCAATGCCTTTCTCTGGAGAGTCTTCATAATAGACTTCATCACGGTAAACAAAAACTATCAGATCAGCATCTTGCTCAATAGCACCTGATTCCCGCAAATCTGACATAACAGGTCTTTTATTAGGACGTTTTTCTAATTCACGATTTAGCTGAGATAAAGCAATGACAGGCACATTTAATTCTTTAGCTAAAGATTTTAAAGAGCGTGAGATTTCAGAAATCTCTGTCGTTCTATTTTCACTGCTATCTTTGATGCTCATTAACTGTAAATAGTCCAGAGCAATGACACTTAACTCACCATGTTCACGCATGACTCTCCGCGCACGTGCACGCACTTCTGTTGGCGATAAAGCAGGTGTATCATCAATTAATATTTTAGTTTCTGACAACTGGGCGACACCAGCCCCAAAGCGAGACCAATCATCTTCATCTAATTTACCATTTCTAATTTTGGTTTGTTCAACCCTGCCTAAAGAAGATAACATTCTCATTGCCAGCGATTCTGAAGGCATCTCCATACTAAAGACAAGAGCTGGTTTATTTTTATGAAGCATTGCGGCATGCTCAACTAAATTCATAGCAAAAGTTGTCTTACCCATAGAGGGACGACCAGCAACAATGATTAAGTCAGAACGTTGCAGACCAGAAGTCATTTGATCAAAGTCATAATATCCTGTAGCCAAACCCGTTATGCTTTCATCTGAATTACATAAAGCCTCTATGCGTTCAACTGTATGAGTTAAGATATGTGAAATCGATTGAGGCCCCGAGCCACGAGAGTCTTGATTAGCTATTTCAAAAACTTTCTTTTCAGCAGCATCAAGTAGTTCACTAATGTCACGGCCTTTGGGATGGTGCGCACTTTCAGCAATCTCATGTGCAGCTCCAATTAATTGTCTTAAAATAGATCGTTGCCGGACTATAGTAGCATAAGTTTTAACATTAGCTGCACTTGGCGTATTCTTTGCTAATTCGATAAGATAGGCTGCACCGCCTACGTCATCGAGTTCTTTCGTTTGCTCTAGGGTCTCCGAAATAGTTACAACATCCAACGGTATATTAGAACGAACTAGTTTTTCCATAGCTCGATATAATGCCCGATGTTTATAATCAAAAAAATCTTGTTCCGAGACTAGCTCAGAAAATTGATCCCACGCTTCGTTAGCTAGCATAATACCACCTAAGGCGGATTGTTCAGCTTCTATAGAATGCGGAGCTTGAGGGAGGGAGTTAGGATGGTTTTTTTTGGATTTATAACCATATTCTGATTTAACAGATTTCGTGGCTGAAAGATCGAGATCAGACATATAAACTAGTTTAATATATAATATAAATATTAATTACTTATATTATATATTACTTTCACACTAATTTTATCTAAATTTTTATCTAAAATTTTAATCTTCGCTTTTAACTAAAATTTTAATACTTAATTGAACATCACTATGCAAGTTTAACTGTACTTCATGCTCACCAATAGTACGAATAGGACCATTAGGTAATAAAATTTCATTTTTAGCAAGTTCAACGCCTGTAGTAGTAACAGCTTCTGAGATTTCTCTTGAAGCAACAGAACCAAATAGCTTTCCTTCATCACCTGCATGTGCAGTAATAACAATATTTTCTAATGCTGCTAATGCTTCTGCACGCTTTTTGGCATTTTCTAAAATACCAGAGGCTTTAGCTTCAAGATCTGCTTTACGTTCTTCAAAGTGGGCAACATTTTGCTTTGTAGCAAATACAGCTTTTCCATGAGGAACTAAAAAATTACGACCATAACCTGGCTTAACACTGACTATATCACCAAGATTACCTAAGTTTTTAACTTTTTCTAATAAAATTAACTGCATAATACCTCACCTATATTTTTTTACGCAACATGAACGATCTTAAATTTATAAAACTATCAGTTAATCCAACTAATACCAAAGTTAGTACTAAGAAACTTGATACAATAGGAATAAGCAACAGTAAATAAAAAAATAATAAATACCACTTTGAAATTCTAAATGTTTCTAAACACCAATGCACTAAAGTAATGCCATTGATTAACAACCAAATAGCACCAAGTAATAATACTCCAGTCAAACTAGATTGAGCTATAGAGTCACTAACCAATAGAATTGAAAACCAGGATGCTATTATTATAACGCCTAACCAAAGCCCACATCTTAAATTACGAAACTCCTCGCCAAAAGCTTTCGGCATAAACACATAAGACTGCCAAGTTCTTGCCAGCAATAATAATCCTATATACATAGTATATATAGTCAGAACTTCAAAAACCAAGGTAATAAATTGATTGATTTGCTCTATGCGTTCTGGTGCAATAGTAAAAATATCACCACTGTCCCCACTTTGAGATTTAACTAGAGTTTCCGTTATCTTAGCAACATTTGCATTAATCTGATTATTTAACAATTCAGGGAATAAATGAAATTCCCCATAACAGCAAATAACTAGCAATATCATAAAAGCAAAGGTCATGACTTGCAGTGTCAAACTAAGAGACACAGATTGTCTTAACAATGCTGCAAAACCTAATAATGGCAGTGTAACTAATAATGTCCATTGTAATGACTGGACTAACACATTGTAATCCAGATCCAAGAACAGTGTATTGACAAAGAAACTGAGTACCACGCCTATTAATATACCTGATAGACTTACAGTTAAACCTTTAGATAAACCTTGACGTAGTGTTATAAAAACTTGGAGCACAATAGCTGGGGTATCCAAATACGGCACTACATAGCATAACGCTACTAAGAATATAGCTTGCCATACAGGACCAAGAACCCAATTCGTTACTGCACCCATAGTTATTATTTTCTATGCTGATCGCAGTATGGAATCAAAGCTAAAAAACGAGCAGTTTTTATTGCTTGAGATAGCTGTCTTTGATATTTAGACTTTGTTCCAGTAATACGGCTAGGAACAATCTGTCCGCACTCAGAAATATAATTTTTTAAAGTATAAAGATCTTTGTAATCGATCTCCATTTCTTTATTATTGTCAGCAGTAAAACGACAGAACTTTTTTCTTCTTACGTATGCAACCATGATAGTCTCACTTGTTATATTTTCATATTTATATTTTATAAATCATTTATCAACTACTTACTTAAGCAACCACGGGTTCCGCATCAGAATCAGATTCAGGAGTTTCTGCTTGAGAGTGTGACGCATGATAAGCAGCTCGACGCTCTTCTTTTTCTTTCATTTTTAACATGGGAGAAACTTCAGTAACGGCATAATCCATTTTAACTATAAGATTACGAATGACAGCATCGTTAAATTTAAACGCTGTTTCTAACTCTAAGATAGCTGCGGTAGTTGCTTCAACATTCATTAAAATATAATGAGCTTTATGAATACGATTAATTTGATAAGCCAGCGTCTTGCGCCCCCAGTTCTCAAAACGATGAATTTTCCCATTATCATCTGTGATAATTTTGCGATAACGGTCGATCATATTTTGTAGTTGATCTTCTTGATCAGGATGGACCAAAAACACTACTTCATAGTGACGTAAATTTTTATGTTTGCTTGCCATAATTAATATGTGCTCCTTATGGTTCTAAATTGTCTAATACTTATTCTAATATTGAGCCATTAGCATTACTTACTAACTTACTAATAGCAAGGAGTTATTGATAACCGACTTATTCTACTGGACATAAAACCTATTTGCAAGCTACCCTGCGAATAATTGTCTGCAGAAAAATAACAAAGACATTAAACCTCTTGACTGAAATTTAGTTTTACGATAGCGTATCAAAAATAATTACTTTTATCACAAATAAGCAAAAAAACTTATATAATTTAAAGAGTTAAGAGGTTTATATGTTAAAATCTGGTGATCGCTATAGCCTAAAACGTTATGTTCTAATTACTCTGTTTTTAACGCTGTTTATAGTAGCTGCAGCATTATCAATAGTCGGCCTTTCTCAGTTAGTCTTACTAGTCTCTGGGCTTCAAGTTACTGCAACATTTATAGCAAGTTTAAAAGCATTCGGAGCCCTAATAATCAGCTATACCCCTGCTTTTTTAGCTAATGCTGTTAGTCTCATTGCTGCTAAACTAGGCTCTATTTTAAGTCTAGGCGGCTATTTAACCTCTGCCCTGTCGTATGTATTCAATAATCTCGTGAGCTCAGCCTATATTTTTAGTAATCTTTTGATGGTGCAAGGACAAATTTTCACTCTTGCATCAATAGGAACCGTAGGTACAGCTCTAGCAGGCGTAGCTGTGAGTGTTGCAGAAATTTTTGTATTCTTATTGGTTCCTATATATGCTATAGATACTCTTAGTCATAAATTAACTGGCTTTGCTCCTTTTGCGTTCATAGCTGAGACTGCTTCAAACCTCGGTAGATTATTCCTCAGTAGATCATTAAAAAAAGCTGATACGGATAGTTCAGAATCAGATACAGATGAGCCGGAAGCACCACCTGCTCCACCAGCATCTCCTGTTTCGCCACTAATGGGTCCAACGGTTGTAATGCCTTCTGTGCCACGTGATCCGTTGCCTACAGCTGCTGATGCATTACCGCCTGTTTTGGTTTCAAGTCCGACTACTCCGTCTCCTTAATTGCTAACGTCACTCAAACCTACGCTGACGCGCAGTTTCATATAGACATATCCCAGTTGCTACTGATACATTTAGACTCTCAATACTGCCCATCATAGGAATAGTAAATAATTGATCACATAAATCTTTCGTCAATTTACGCATTCCGTCTCCTTCTGCACCCATAATTAAGGCAATAGAATCAGTTAATTCTAATTCAATTATTTTCTTATTTTTATTAATTTTATTAATTTTATTAATTTTATTATTACAATCTACAGCGGTACCATAAACCCAAACACCTTGCTCTTTTAACCAAGTAATAGCACGAGCAAGATTAACTACTTGAAAAACAGGTATCAATAAAGCTGCACCAGATGAGATCTTACAAACTGTATTATTTAATGGCGCGCTATTACTCTGCGGCATAATAACACAGTCTACTCCCATAACTTCAGCAGAACGTAGACATGCACCTAGATTATGAGGATCTTGAATACCATCAAGAATTAAAATAAAAAATTTATGATTATTATTTTGGTTGACTTTAGACTGATAAAAGTCTTTCAATTGATCTTCTGCTTTTAATTTTAAAACTGTATTAGCTTTACATTGGACAACTATCCCTTGGTGCTGCACGCTATCGGCTAATTGTTCAAGCTTGGTTTTCGGAACATAATTAATAGCTAAGCCATATTGACTTGCTATAGCAAGAATACTATTGATTCTGTGATTGTTAGCATCTTTTTTAAAACTATCTTGAATATAAAATGCAATAATACTTTCTGGATATTTGTCTAATAATATATTAGCAACATGGATGCCGTAAAAATTGGATAAACTGATTTTTGATTGCTTGATCATAGATTTTGTAATTGTACTACTGATTTAAATTTATAATTTATTTTTTATTTTTTATTTTTTATTTTTTGATTTGCGAGATCTGTTAGATTGAAATTTCGAGCCAGAATTATCTTTGTTCTTTAATTTTGATTTTTTAGATCTTTTAAATTTTTTAAAATTTTTTTGGCTATTGTTAGTATTAGTATTAGTATTAGTATTAGTATTAAACGCTAATACAAAATCTATTTGCCTGCTGTCTAAATCAACTTTAGCAACTTTAATTTCTATCGCATCACCCACACGGTATTTCTTTCCTGTTCTTTCACCATGAAGGGCATGTGTTTTTTCATTGAAATTATAATAATCGTCTTTTAGATCAGAAACGTGTACTAGACCCTCGACATAAAAATCATTTAATTCTACAAATATACCAAAATGTGTTACACCAGAAATACAGCCTTTAAAATCCATTCCTAATTTGTCTTGCATGTATTCGCATTTTAACCACGCAGTAACATCACGTGTAGCATCATCAGCACGCCGCTCTGTACGAGAGCAATGCTCCCCCATTGTAATAATATTTTGCTTAAAAGTTTTAAAATAAAGCTGAGATCGTTTATCTAAGTTTATAAAATTTGTTGCTGCAAACTTACGCCAATGTTTGTCTTTAGATAAAAAATAATGCAATTGTCTATGCAATAATAAATCAGGGTAACGCCGAATCGGCGAAGTAAAATGAGCATATTGATCAAAAGCCAAACCAAAATGACCTTCATTTTTAGACTCATACATAGCCTGACTTAGAGAACGCAAAGCTACCATTTGGATGACATGTGTATCAGGTCTATTGTGAGTTCGTTCTAATAGTCTAGCTATATCTTTTGGTTTTGGCGGGATTCTTTTTAGAGCTAATCCAAGCGGTCCTAAAAATTCCTGTAATTTAAATACTTTATCTTCTGGTGGTGTAGCGTGATTGCGATATAAAATAGGTAGCTCATGCTGATGACAATAATTTGCAGCACATACATTAGCAACTAACATACATTCCTCAATAATGCGATGTGCGTCATTACGTACTACTGGATGAATAGCACTAATTTTTTGCTGATTATCAAATTCTATCATCGTCTCAGTAGAATCAAAATCAATAGCACCACGAATGCTTCGTTGTTTCAACAAAGCCTGGAATAAATTGTATAAATTTTGTAAATGCGGAACTAGAGATTTATATTGTTTTTGTAACTCTGAATTATTATTTATTAAAATCTCAGCTACTTTGGTATAAGTAAGTCGTGCTTGTGATCGCATAACTGCTGGAAAAAATCTATAACGAGTAACTTTGCCATCACTATCAATTTCTGCTTCACAAATAAAACATAAACGATCTACATTGGGATTTAACGAACATAAACCATTGGATAAAATTTCTGGTAACATGGGAACAACACGGCCAGGAAAATACACAGAATTGCCTCTTAAATATGCTTCTTGATCTAATGCACTGTCAGCTTTAACATAATAACTTACATCAGCAATTGCTACATAAAGCTTAAAGCCGCTATGAGGATTATTTTTATCTAAAAGCTCACAATAAACCGCATCATCAAAATCTTTTGCATCTTCGCCGTCGATAGTAACTAATGGTAAATGTCTAAGATCAATCCGCCCGGCTTTGTCTTGTTCTGAAACTTCACTACTGAATTGCTCAACCTCTGAATGTACATCTAGTGGCCACACATGAGGGATCTCAAAACGTCTTAATGCTGCTTCTATTTCTACACCTGGCGCAAAATAATCCCCAATGATTTCTATAATTCTAACTTTGGCACATTCTTCTTTGCTAGGATAAGTCACTATTTCAGCTAGAACAATTTGATTGTCTTTTATATTAAGCAAGCTCTGCTCTAGGATAACTTCTATTCTGTTTTTGATAGCTGTGTCTTCAGGTTTTAATAAAAAACATTTGTTATGTTCCTCGAGCTTGCCTACTAGCTGTTTAATCTTATGTTCTTTTATATTGAGTATTTTGGCTTCCATCTTGCGGTTATAACCAGTAGCTTGAGCAACTACTTCAACAAGATCGCCCGGGAAGACCCGTCGCATTTCATAATTTGGTAAATAAAGATCAGATTTTTGAGTAGCTACTTTGACAAACCCATAGCCATCTGAGTGACCAATCACTTCACCTAAAATAAGATCTTGGCTTGTTAGTAATTGATATCTATTATCTAAATAATTAAGCTGCCCATCTCTAATCATGGCTGATAGCCGGTTATCAAGAGCTTTTTTCTGATCTTGCTCAAAGATATATAATTGTTGTGATAACTCTTTAAAAGTTAAGGGATAATCGCTATTTTCAATAGTGCTTAAAATATGCTCCCGACTAGCAATCGGCTTCTCATATCTTTCTGCTTCTCTTTGATAGTGAGGATCATGAGCTGCAGAAGGGTTAAATTTTTTTTTGTGCTTAATTTTCTTACTTTTATTTATATTTATATTTACTTTAATAGCATTCTTAACTTTATTTTTTTTCATTAGTATCTAATTTTTATTTTATATATATTATATAGCAATCCAGCCTAATATATTATACTTAATTTAAGTTGTTTATTATAGTATAATTAACATACTTATTATGATGTATTCTAGATGTTATAACTAAATTGTCATGAACTGCTCATCTCCAGTTAAATTACCAAGATTACTAGCAACTATTGCTTATGATCTTATTATAATTATAGCGATTTTATTATTTGCTACTACTTTATTGTTCTTTGGATACTTTATTTTCAATATTGCCCCACCAGCAGCAAATAATGTATATTTTAGAATATACTTATTTGTCATACTTTTTGGCTATTACCATATTTCCTGGAGATATCTACCCAAGGGACAAACTATAGGGATGAAAGCTTGGCGAGTCCAGTTAATCAATTCTCACCAACCAGGTACCCCGATGACTTTAACGCAATCAACCTTAAGAATAATAGGCGGAATTATAGGCATTACCTTTTTTGGCTTAGGATATATATCTATAATATTTAGTAAGAACTCTACTAGTCTTGCTGATAATTTTTCTCAAACTAGACTCTTCTATGTCTAAACCCTTCAGATCCTGTGGAGGATCCTGTAGATGACACTGCTGATATCTCTGCCCCTAATCTCTCACCGTCAGTCTCAGCAATTCTCATAGAAGTAGATTCAAGCCGGGGCAACATACTAGTTAAACACACCACTTCTGTTGGTGACAAGATTACTTTATCAGAAGTTGTTATCCTCTTTGGGGTAAATCTTAATAACTTTTTTATCGCATCTAAAATATAGACTAAACCAGAACGAAGATATATAACAGTATCTTTAGCGTTCTCTTTTGAATGTATAGGCTTACTAATTAAGCTCACAGAGCCACCAAACACAGCTCCACAACTATAAGTTATTAATGCAGGAGCAAGCAATTTTCTTTTGTAGGGTTTGAGTTTTAAAATCTTATTTAATGGAAAACCTAGATCAGAAAAATTATACATGGCGCGGCCACCAGCATATATGCCATAAACTCCAAACACACAAACAGTAGTAAATTGTCCGGCCAGATTACCAACAAGCCAACTAGAAGTCATACTTACAGTCTTTACAGGTGAAAAATATTTTAACTTAAGAAGTTTATTTTTAAAATCTTCTCCTGGCAGTAATATCTTGTGGACTGGAGAAAAAAGAGCAGCATCTATCTTTGTATAAATAATTTCTGAACGTTCAGCTGGCAGATAATCCATTAAAGCTGAAACCACTCCGTCTTTTACTCCAAACCCAATGTCGCTAGCAGCTCTTGCTAATAAACCAAGTATAACCGCAGGACTAGCAAGAATAGTACCTAGTACGAACAGATTGTTATTTTGATGACGATATAATATTCTTGGTATAGAGACGTTTTTAACTGGTGCATAACCAAATTTAAAATACTTTTTTGCTCCCTCTATTATTCCTGCTATTATGCCCCCAGATAGACTAACAGACGTTGCAAAAGCTGTAAGATAAGATATAAATTGAAAGCTCATAATCCACCTGTTTTATCTGTTTTATAACAGTCTTAGTTTTATACTACATAGAATTAACTCACTCTGCAAGCAATTCCAGATCGGACAGAATCAGGCATATAACCACTTGTTAAATTATCATTTAAGATTTTAATATTGACAGTTATTTTACTTTGATCATATGATTTATAATCATCGTGTAAATCAGCCATAATTAATGCTGTATCCAGTAATTTCAAGTGCTCTATTAATTCTTCTCTGCTAGTTAAACTTTCAACTTCTCGATAGCGTAAATCTATAATATTTTTTGCAAGATAGGAACCAAGTTCTAATGTTAGCCTATCGTATTCATGCTTTTTGAATAATGGCACCCAATAATCTTGCATTCTCAATCGGTTTCTTGCTCTAGTTTGCTGTTCTGGGCTTAATTCTTTAAGATTAAGAGTTAATATGTAACGATCAATATCTTCTAG
>JAGOUU010000004.1 GCA_018061105.1 Gammaproteobacteria bacterium | reverse complement strand
ACTTCTACTTCACTATCTCGACGTACTGCCTCTACTTGCAGCTCAATTTCGCCTAACTTACCTTCTAATTCTCTAATCTGCTCAGCTTTTTCATAAACTCCAGATTGAGCACCTGCAAGCTCTGTTTGAACAGCTCCTAGACTTTGTAATGCTGCTGCTCTTTCTTTTTCTAATCTTGCTATTTCTTCTGCGCTTTCTTGACGTGCTGCAATTAGCAATTTCTCTAACTCTTCTAGACGTACATCACGCACTTGAAGCTCTGCAGTTTGCCCAGCTCTTAATGCAGCTAATTGTGCTTGAGATTCTCTTAAATCCGCTTCTAATCTTTCCTTTATCTGTGCTGTTTGTGTTAATTCTCCTCTTAGTTCTGTTAAGAGTTCTGTTAAGCGAGATCCTACGCTTCCTCCTATTGCCACTACGGGAGGTGGTATTAATTGAGTTCGAGCATCGGCTTGCAATCTGGCTATTTGATCTTGAAGATCAGCTACCACAGCCTCTAGTCTGGCTTTCTCACCCTCTGCTGCAGTAAGACTATCTGCAGTTCGTGCGTCAAGACCTCTAAAAGACCAAGACCCTCGATACTCTGCAACAGTTTCTTTTAGATCATGGTTTTCACTAGTAAGCCTTCTCACGTCATCATTTAGTCTTGTGAGCTTTGCACATAATCCTTTTAACTCCTCTTTGGAATGTTTCAGCTCAGCATCTTTGTCCTCTAGTTCCTTACCAATATCATATAAGCAAGCAAGTTCAGTGCTGAGTGATGCAATCTGTGCTCGCTGACCCTTGCTCTCTGCACCAAACCAGCGCTCCGCTCGTTCCTTGTCTCCTTTTGCCTCGTCCACTTGTGCTCTCAATGCTTCAAGCTCTGCCTTTTGCTCAGCATTTTCTGCTACTAACCTAGCTCCAAGCTTTCCTGCTGTCTGTAGCTCTGCTTCAAGCTCTGCCTTTTGCTCAGCATTTTCTGCTAGACGGATATCAAGTGCTTCAGTCATCTTTTTAACTGCATCAGAGAATATTTGTTTTTGGCTTTTAAGTTCTGACTCATGCGCCTCATCTTGTTCTGCCAATAGCGCTTGTAATTGTTCAAGCTCTTGCTTTGATTCAGCAGCTTGTTGGATAAGCTGTTCTTCTAGTTTTGTAATTAACTCTTCTCTTTCTGCCTCTTCTGGAGGTGGAGGGTCAGTTACTCTATCTGCTTCTGATATATCTTGCTCTGCAAGATCTACAGCAGGATCTTCCACCCCAGGAATATCATCTGCTGGAACATGGCCTCTTTCTTGCAGTCTGGCTATAGTTGCCTCCAATTTTGCAACTCGTGCATTATATCTATCAAAAAAATTTGGATCGAGACCTTTAGAAGTTAACAAGCTTCTGATTCTTGCCCATTGACTAGCTGCTCGCTCCACCAACGCGCTTTTATCCAATTTTTCTAGCTTCTCTCTTATTCTTTCTGCCATACAAACACTGCTCGCTATTTTGAATATTTATATATAGTATACTTACAATAAGTTAACACACGCTTAACTAGCTTAATTTCATAACCAGTTGGATTTTTAAAACTATATTTATAGGCATACGCATATCTTCACTATAAGATATCAAAGATTAAGAAAAGCTTACGTTCTGATAAACACTGGAGACTAACGTCTTGATTTGAAGAAAAATTTCAATAATTCACTACAAGGCTTGGATAAAATTTGAGGAATAATTTCTATTCGATGATTAGTCTGATAAATTTTAGCTAAATCCACTAATCCTCCTAAACTACCTGTTTTGGGATCACTGGCTGCAAAATATAACCTTTTGATTCTTGCGTGTATTAACGCCCCTAAGCACATCATGCAAGGCTCAAGAGTCACATAGAGATCACAGTCTATAAGACGATAGTTTTCAAGAAGTTGGCATGCAGATCTTAAAGCTACTATTTCAGCATGCCCAGAAGGATCATGTCGAGCAATACTATGGTTATAGCCAGTTGAGATCAGCTTACTGTTTTTAACAATTACGGCCCCTACTGGAACCTCTCCTATTTTTTCAGCGAGTTTGGCTTGCTCTAGCGCTAGGTTCATCCAGTATTCGGGAGGATGAGGATGTTGGAGTGTATTCAAGAAAGCCCCCGACGCTACGCGTCGCCCCCCCCTTGAGGAGGGGGTTAGAGAAAATATTCTATTATATTAAAGATATATTACAGAAAGTAAACTTGCGCACATTAAAATAGGTAAAAAAATGATCACGATCAAACGCTATGTAAATAAAAATATATTACATAAACATCATAGCGTCGGGGGGCTTGAATCCACTTAAGGCAAATAATCCACTTCTTTCTTTTTTGGCAACAAATCAGCTTTATTTAACCCTAAAGCTAAAGCCAATGCGCCAGCTATATAAATAGAAGAATAAGTCCCGACGAGTATACCTATAAATAAAGACAAAGAAAAGCCTCTCAAAGTAGGACCACCAAAAATTAATAAAGCTATAACTACTAATAAGGTTAATCCTGAAGTCATGATAGTTCTAGAAAGTGTCTGATTTATAGACAAATTTACTATTTCAAGCGGACTAGCTTTTCTTAATTTTATAAAATTTTCCTTAACTCGATCAAATACGACGATAGTATCATTAAGAGAATAGCCTATGACAGCTAAGATACCCGCAAGAGTAGTTAAGTCGAATTCTATCTGAAATAAAGAAAATATTAATAAAATAACAATGGGATCATGCGCAAGTGCTACAGCTGCTGATACGGCAAAACGGGTTTCAAAACGCATGGCTATATAGATCATAGTTGCTATTAAAGCGACAAATATTGCTAAACTGCCTTGTTCAGCTAATTCTGCCCCTACTTGAGCACCAATGGCATCAACACGGCGAAGCTCTACTGCAGTTCCATCATTAGTTAACAATTTTATGATATCTTGAGCAATGACTTTTTCATCAGTATCTTTACGTGCAGCTAACCGTATAATAACTTCTTTGGGTGATCCAAAGCTTTGAACGATAGCTTCATGATAATTAGCAGATTGTAAAATACTTCTAATCTTAGGCAACGGTGCTTCTTCTTTATAGCCTAATTCTACAACTATACCACCAGTAAAATCTAAGCTCCAATTGATGCCTTTGATACAAAGACAAACTATAGAGGCTACAACAACTAAACAGGATAATACCGCAGTGATACTTCTTATACGTAAGAAATCAATTTTAGTAGTGCGTCTAAAAAACTCCATTACGGCCCCTATAATATTTTATATTTAATTTTAAATTCTAAATTCCAATTGGTAATTTTGATAGTCTTTTATCACCAAACAATAAATTGACAATTGCTCTTGAACCAGTAATAGCAGTAAACATAGAAGTCAATAATCCTATTGTTAAGACTAAAGCAAAACCTTTTACTGCACCAGAGCCTATGCTAAATAATACCACTGCGGCTATAAGAGTTGTAACATTTGAGTCAACAATAGTCGCAAAGGCTTTTTCATAACCAGCTTTAATACTTGCTTGAATAGGTGTGTCTAACCGTATTTCTTCTCGAATTCGTTCAAAAATTAATACATTAGCATCAACAGCCATACCCAATGTTAAAACTATACCGGCTATCCCTGGTAGAGTCATAGTTACACCAATCAAAGAACAAACAGCTACTAATAAAACTAAATTCATAAATAAAGCTACATTAGCAATTAAACCAAAAATACTATAATACAGCACCATAAAGACAATAACGAAGATCATGCCATACATAACTGAGTTTAAACCCATTGCTATATTTTCTTTGCCGAGGCTTGGTCCTATAGTTTGCTCAGATACAATATGCACAGGCGCAGGAAGAGCACCAGCACGCAGTAGTAAGGCTAAGTTCTTAGCTTCTTGCATTGATTGTAAGCCTGTAATCTGAAACCTTTTGCCTAGTCCCGTAGTAATAGTTGCAACTGATATAATTTGTTTAGAAACTTCTTTGATAACTTTCCCGTCAGTATTTCCAGCTTCTGTATTATTATCTGTATTATTAATAATATTATTAGTCTGAGGTACTTCTTTTATTTTAGTTTCGACATAAACTGTTGCCATTGGTTTACCTTTGTTTTCCAGAGTAACTTGGCTAAATTTTCTTATAGGCGCAGAATTACCACCTAAAGTAATAGATACTGAAGGACGACCATTTTCTTGGTCCATATCGGCATAAGCGCCGATGATAGACTCACCCGTTATAATAACATCGTTTTTAACTGCTTCTTTGTAACCATCCTCTTGGCGTGGCAATAAAACATAACCAACTGGTGCAGAATCACCATAATCACGACCAGGATAGGCTAAACGAAACTCAACAGTGGCTGTTTTACCAATGATGTCTTTAGCTCGTGCTGTATCTTGAATACCAGGTAATTCAACCACGACTCTGTTAGTACCTTGACGCTGGACAATTGCTTCCGCAACTCCAAGTTCGTTAACACGTTTACGCAAAGTGGAAATACTTTGTTCCATTGCATAGTTTCTGATTCTCGTTTTTTCTGAATCAACAAATTTTGCTAACAAGGCTTGACCGTCATTATCACTCGCATCAGTGACAACCAAATGGCCAAATTGTTTTTGTAATACTGATTTAGTTTTAGCTAAATCCTCAGGTGTTTTTAAACGAATAACAATTTCCGTATTTTCTTGTACTGTATTACCCTGCTGAACTTGCTGATCTTGTGCTTGTTTAGACTTTACAGTAACTCCACGGTACCTAATATTTTCTTCACGTAACTGTTTTCGGATTTCTTCAACATCGCTTTCAAGATATCTTACTAAAGCTGCATTAGCATCTACTTCCATTAAGAAATGCACACCACCACGTAAATCTAAGCCAAGTTTCATCGGAGCGGCACCGATAGCAGTCAACCATTTTGGTGTAGCTGGAGCTAAATTTAGCGCTACTATATAGCTTTCACCCAAGCTAGATTTAATCAAAGCACGAGCGGTTAATTGGTCATCAGAATCTCTCAGACGGATTAATAAACCGTTTTGTTGTTGTTCGATAGATTTGTAAGCTAGATTTTTATTTTTTAAGATAACTTCTGCTTGCTTTTGTAACTCTTGTAATTGTTCTTTGGTTAAATCACGATTAGCACTTATTTGAAGAGCAAAATCTTCACCAAATAAATTAGGTAATGAATACAATGTCCCAATGACCACAACAAAAAGTACTAACAAATTCTTCCATAAGGGGTATTTATTCATAACTATTCCAAAACTATGATTATCAAAATATATAATTATTACTATTATTAAATTGCTTTTAATGTCCCTTTAGGCAAAATACTGCGAATATGAGTCTTTTGCATTTTAATTTCAACGTTATCAGCAATATTTAGTACTATATAGTCATCTTTAATCCTTGTAATTTTTCCCATAATCCCTGAGTAAGTAATAACCTCATCACCTTTGTCTAGTTTACCAAGAATATTATTTTGTTCTTGTTCTCTTTTTTGCTTAGGTCTTATTATCATAAAATAAAAAATAAGAAAAAAGCTTCCCATCAAAAAAAACATTGAAAAATTGCTAGCGACCTGGGGAGCTGAGCTTTCGGCTGCAGCATACACTGATGGGAACATTTTTACCTCAATAATTTAACTAATTATAATTTTAACAAAAATAATTTCTTATTATATACAACAACCCACTAAATTTTAAGATCAAAATTTAATTATCTCTACAATTCAGCCTATTCAGCACAATCTAGCCACATAGCATCACCATAAGAATAAAATCTATATTTATTCTCAATAGCCTGCTGATAATAATATTTGATATTATCTAAGCCAGCAAATGCGCTGACCAGCATCATCAACGTCGAGCCAGATAAATGAAAATTTGTAATTAAACTGTCAACTAATTTAAATTTGTAACCTGGGTAGATAAATATTTCTGTCTCACTGTTATAATTATCATCTTGATCTAAATAATCACAATATTTTTTATATTCAATCAAATCAGCAACTGATTCTAAACATCGCAGGCTGGTAGTACCTACTGCTATTATTCTGGATTTTATATTATTATATTTTATGTTATAAATACTCTCTAGAGTATTTGAATTAATACTATAGATCTCTTTATGCATCTTATGATCTAATATATTATCAACTCGTACAGGCTGGAACGTTCCTGAGCCTACATGCAAGGTTATATATTGAATTTCTACCCCGTGATCAGCTAATAGTTGTAATAATTCCTGATCAAAATGTAACCCAGCCGTAGGAGCAGCCACAGCGCCTGTCTGACAAGCATAAACAGTCTGATATCGTGTTTCGTCTTCTGGAGTTAGTTGACGATTAATATAGGGCGGCAATGGCAAGATACCAATTTTTTCTAATAACGCGGGCCAAGAGATATTAAGACTATTTTGATTTAATTCGACTAGATATAAGTTATCCTGCTTTTCTTTTACTGTTAGAGTTATAGATATATTACTAGATATATTAGATAAATTAATTACTAAACCCGGTTTAGGGCTTTTATTGGCTTTTATATAGACTAAAGCTAAGCTTTCAGAAACGGCTCTTTCAAACAAAAACTCAATTTTGGCACCAGTTTCTTTATGACCATAGAATCTTGCTGGCAGAACCTTGGTATTGTTTAAAATTAATAAATCACCAGGATTAAACAAATTAACAATATCTTTAAAGTATAAGTGCTTGATTTGTTTATTTTTATTATCTTTATTATCTTTATTATCTTTATTATCTTTATTATCTTTATTATCTTTATTATCTTTATTATCTTTATTATCTTTATTATCTTTATTATCTTTATTATCTTTATTATCTTTATTATCTATAGGCACCATTAGACGGCTTTGCGTGCGAACTGTGGGCGGAAATTTTGCAATGAGTTCTTCAGGCAGATCGTAATGAAATTCTGTAAGTAGCATATTATATAGTAATCTAAACATCTATAAACTTACAGGTATTTTATACGTAATTAAATTAATTACAATAAACAAGCGTATTTTGCATGTCCGCCCCGTATTAAAAATCCATTTTATTAGATATTATGTGATAATTAAGCGATAATCTATATTTAAGATTTATAATTCTATGCAGCATCAGAATCCACTAGATAATCAATTTAGCAATCAGTACAATCACCAAGCTATCGAAAGCTCTGCCCAAGAATATTGGGAAGAGAGAAAATCTTTCCAAGTAACAGAAGATCCCTCCAAAGAAAAATTTTATTGCTTGTCTATGCTACCTTACCCTAGTGGTAATCTTCATATGGGTCATGTTCGTAATTATTGTCTCAGCGACGTTATCACCAGATTCTGGCGTATGAATGGCAAAAATGTTCTGCATCCGATGGGTTGGGATGCTTTTGGCCTACCAGCTGAAAATGCAGCGATCGAAAGAAAGGTTCCGCCTAGTCAATGGACATATCAAAATATTGATAACATGCGTGAGCAATTAAAAAGCATTGGTTTTGCTTTTGACTGGAGCCGCGAGTTTGCTACTTGCTCTGCTGATTATTACCATTGGGAACAATGGTTATTTACTAAATTATACAAAAAAGGCTTAGCCTATCAAAAGAAAAGTTTAGTCAACTGGGATCCAGTAGATAACACAGTCTTAGCAAATGAACAAGTAGTCGATGGCAAGGGCTGGCGATCTGGTGCTCCAATTGAACGTCGGGAAATTAATCAATGGTTTTTAAAAATAACAAACTATGCTGACGAGTTGCTTGCCTGTTTAGATGATCTACCTGGCTGGCCAGAGCAAGTTAAAACAATGCAACGCAATTGGATAGGCCGCTCAGAAGGGACAAATGTTATTTTTAAAATTAAAAACTCTCCCGATCCTAATCCAGATTCTAGTTTAAACCAACTTACTGTTTATACTACTCGCGTTGATACGTTAATGGGAGTAAGTTTTGTCGCTGTAGCACCGAAGCACCCATTAGCTACTAAAGCTGCAGAAAATAATCCTCAATTAGCTGAATTTATTCAACAATGTAATCATCTTAAAGTAGCCGAAGCTGATTTCGCCACTATGGAAAAACAGGGCATACCTACAGAGTTTTTCTGTGAGCACCCTATTACTAAACAAGATGTACCTATTTGGGTAGCCAATTATGTTCTATTAGAATATGGCACAGGCGCGGTCATGGCAGTGCCTGCTCATGACGAAAGAGACTTTGAGTTTGCACAAAAATATCATATTAAATTTACGCAAGTCATTACACCCACTAATGCTTTTACTAATTATGGTACTTTAATTAACTCTGGGCAATTTGATAATTTATCTTCAGAGCAAGCTCTTAAACAAATTACAGAATACTTAGAAAAAAACAACTTGGGTTTTAAAACTACTCACTATAGATTACGTGATTGGGGGATCTCAAGGCAGAGATACTGGGGCGCACCGATTCCTATGATTCATTGTAATACATGCGGTGTCCAACCAGTTCCAGAGGCTGATCTCCCAGTAGTTTTACCTGTAGATGTCAAATTCACTGGCACTAACTCACCACTGAAAAATATTCCCGAGTTTTACCATACAAATTGCCCAAAATGTCATCAAGCAGCAGTCCGAGAAACAGATACTTTCGATACCTTTATGGAGTCTTCTTGGTATTATGCACGCTATACTTGCCCCGATCAAAATACTAAAATGCTTGACGAGAGAGTAAATTACTGGGGGCAAGTTGATCAATATATAGGCGGCATTGAGCACGCCATTATGCATTTACTCTATGCTAGATTCTTTCATAAAGTCATGCGCGACGAAGGACTAGTTAACACAGACGAACCGTTTAAAAATTTATTAACTCAAGGCATGGTATTAAAAGACGGCTCTAAAATGTCTAAATCTAAAGGCAATACTGTTTCTCCAGTAGATCTCATTAATAAATATGGTGCTGATACTGTCAGGTTATTCAGCATGTTTGCCGCTCCACCAGAGCAGTCTTTAGAATACTCAGACATGGGCGTTGAAGGCGCTTTTCGCTTTATTCGTAAAATATGGAATCTAGTTAATGATTATTTAGAACAAGAGTTTACTTCAGAAGCTCTCAAGTCTAATATTACATTAGAAACACAATCAGAATTCACTCAAGCTCAAAAAGAATTAAGATTAAAAACTCACTTTGTTTTACAAAAGACAACGATTGATTATTCGCAAAGATATACTTTTAATACAGCTATATCTTCCGTTATGGAGCTAGTAAATTTAGTAAGCAAATTTGAAATTAATAATATTTTAGATAACTTAGTTTACTTAGAAGCTCTAAAGTTCACACTCTGTATACTAGCCCCTATTGCTCCTCACATTTGCCATGAATTATGGTTTAAGCTTAACCCTAGTTCTAACATTGCTATCATAGA
The DNA here is from genome assembly GCA_018061105.1 of Gammaproteobacteria bacterium. Taxonomy (GTDB): domain Bacteria; phylum Pseudomonadota; class Gammaproteobacteria; order JAGOUU01; family JAGOUU01; genus JAGOUU01. The sequence continues at coordinate 48,061 of JAGOUU010000004.1, read as the reverse complement.
TCAACCATGGCCTACTTTAGATCCCAAAGCTTTAATCACAGATACTATCAATATAGTAGTTCAAGTAAACGGCAAAGTACGAGCAAATCTTGAAGTAGCGACAGACATAGATAATATTAGTTTAGAAAAAGCAGCTCTTGATTGTCCTAATGTTAAAAAAACTATTGGTGACGCAAGCTCTAAAATCAAAAAGATTATTATTGTCCCGAAAAGATTAGTTAATATAGTAATATAAAAAAATTAAATATAAATATAAATATAGTCTGTATGAATAAACTAAAATTTTTAGCCTACATTTTAATCATAGCTTTATTAACTGGCTGTGGCTTTCAATTAAGAGGTTGGCAAAAAAATAAATTAATTATTAGTAATCTTAAGTTAGATTATTCTAATATTAATAACTCCCCTATTAATACAAATTTGGTTAATAACTTAATAGGAAAACTTCGAGATAACGGCATTGCTGTAGTTTCTGAAGGGTTTATTATTACAACTCATACCAAAGAAACAAAATCCGCTGAATATACTTTGGAGCTTACATCAGCAGATTATACTAAAAAGATTATTTCTACTGGTAGTACACAATCAGTCACACAGTATAAACTTACTTTTAATATTATATTTAGATTATTCAAAAAAGATAAATTAGTATTAAATAATCAAATTATTCATGCCCAAAGGAATTATAATTATCAACAAAATCAAATTTTAGGGTTAAATTACGAAGAAGAAACTATTACTAACGAGCTGATTCAAGAAGTTGCAGATAGAATAATTAATCAATTCATTATTGCTGCAACTTAAATTGTATTTAATTATATGCAAGTAAATCAAAACCAATTATCAGCTTACATAAAAAATAAAAAAAATTCAGCTATCAATTTTTTCTGGATAAACAGCGAAGATAATTATTTACTTTTAGATGCAGCTCAACAAATTAAAAATGCCTATGAAGATCCGACCAAGCAATATGAAAAAATTATTTTTCATATAGACAGCTCTACTGACTGGCAATTAATTACTAATTCTATTCAGATACCTGGTTTATTTAGCCAAAAACAATTAGTCGAAATTAATTTTATTAATAAAATTACTGCTGAAGAACAAAAAGAATTAGTTAAAATAGCTGAATATTGCCGAAAATTAAATAATATTAAATGCCTAATAATTTATCCCTTTCGCTTAGAAAGCCAGGCGTTAAAACAAAAATGGATGATGAGTCTAGATAAATATGGTCTTATAGTGACAATATGGCCACCATCTATCAATGACTATAGTAAATGGCTGCGCCTACAATGCCAAAAATATCATATTACTTTTAGCAATGCTGAGTTATTTGATTATTTTTGCCAGAAAACCATGGGGAATCCTAGTATAGCTAATCAGACTTTATATAAATTGCAACTTCAAGATATTAGCTTAGTAAACTCTGAATTATTACAAGCTATTTTATCAGAACATGCAAATTATGATATTTTCGATCTTGTTGATACTTATTTACTAGGTGATCTAAAACAATGTTTAGCTATCTTAACAATTTTAAAAAATAATCATATTGAGCCATTGTTAATCTTATGGGCTATACGCAAAGAACTACATGTATTAGCCAATATTTACGAACAATCTGCAGCTACTAAAACATCTACGGATTATATTATTAGTAATTTAAAATTATGGTCGAATAAAACTAGTATTTTTACAACAGCAGTAAATAAATTTAATTTACATCTAGTTTATCAATTGCTAAATAAAATAGCATCTATAGAGCCTATATGTAAAACAGAGAATAATGATTATTTGATATGGCAGCAGATAAATGAATTAATATTATTAAAAATTGTCAATTTTGAGATGCAATGAGTACTGTATACCACCAAGCCTCCTGCAATTTAAGACCAAATGTTCTCATAAAAGTTGGACGATCAGTCTATTGAACAGTACCAATCCCACAGTAACTGCCACTCGGTAACCTAATACTCTCATCATAATTAACATCCTATTGGTAAATAGGCAATAAATTTACGCTAAGATTAAATTTAATATTATTTAAACCATTAAAGTACGCCGATTAGGCAAATATTAAAATATTTACAATTACAGCCTGTTCAGCATAGAATATATTATGCATAAAAAGACTTTTATTTTTCTTATCGTATTAATTTTTACTTTCGGTCAAATCGCTACAGATTTATATTTGCCGTCATTAAGTCATATTTCTGAAAGTTTTTATACTAACACCTCTATGGTGCAGTTATCTATTACTATATATATAATTAGCTCAGTGATCTCACAGCCCATCTATGGCGTGGCATCAGATGGCTTTGGTAGAAGGCCTTCTTTAATATTTGGCATTAGTTTAGCTGTGGTTGGTACAATAATTTGTCTGTTAGCAAAATCTATTTTTGTTTTTCTCATTGGACGATTTGTGCAAGGCCTTGGCGCCGGAGTTGGATCAACAGTATGCCGCGCTATCATGCGAGATAGATTTACTGGCCATGATTTAATTGTTACTAATTCACACCTAGCTGTATCTAATATAGCTTTAATGATCACAGCGCCAGTGTTGGGTGGCTACATAGCTTACTATATTAATTGGCATGCTTGTTTTGTATTATTATTATTATTAGCTCTGTTTAATTTAATGTCTGTTTTATACATCCTACCAGAAACCAGTCAAAAACATGGTCGACATAATTTAAAACCTGGGATTATCATTACTAATTTTTCAAGTTTACTACAATCTAAAAACTTTTTACTCTATAGCTTTTGTTCTTTTATGACTTTTGGTGGTGTCATGGCCTGGACGACGGCTGGACCGGTCATTTTACACAAGATCTATAAAGTAAGTTCCATTCATATCGGCTGGGTTTATTTCTTTGTTGGAATGATGTATATATTTGGTAATATATGTAATAGAAATCTAGTTTATAAATTTGGTTTAAACAACATGATCAAAACTGGATTTAGTATCCAGTTATTAACTGGTCTAATTTTAGCTACAGTTTTTTTATTAAATTACACAAGCATTTTTGCTTTAATAATACCTGTTGGGTTTTATATGTTTGGCTCTAGTCTGATAGCTCCCAATGCTAGTGTAGGCGCCATCAATGATTTTACTGATATCTCAGGCACAGCATCTGCTTTATTAAGCATGATGCAAAATCTTGGCGCTGTTATATTCAGTTTAATAATGATTCTAAGTCCAACGCAAAATATTTTGCCAGTTGCAATTTGTTTTTCTAGTATTGGTTTTATAGCTTTATTAGTAAATTATATAGTCAAATATGAACATATTAGTGTGATTCGGTTATAACAAATTGAGACTGTTGTTAAGACAGCAATATATTCTAACATCCGGTTAATATAATTAAAAAAATTACATTTGTCCTATCTAGTATTAGCTTGCCTTTATAATTAAGTTTCAAGCAACTGTTAACTAACCCTACAAATTATTATGTAACTCGTTAATTAAAAGACAAGTCTCTTCCCACCCAATACAAGAATCCGTAACGCTCACACCATAAGCAAGATTTGATAAATCTAGCTCTTGACGACCCGGGTGTAAAAAACTTTCTAACATAAGCCCTTTGATATATTGATCGTGTTTTTGCTTTAGTTGATCTAAGATATTATAGAATACATTTTTTTGATTCAAATAATTTTTTTCACTATTGCCATGACTGCAGTCTACCATCACCGCATTATTTATTTTATATTGTCTGAGCTTTTCTAATTTCTCAACAACCTCTAATATGTCTTGAGCTTTATAATTGGGACCAGTTATTTTACCACCGCGCAGAACAATATGCGTATTTTTGTTACCTATAGTCTGCTTAGAAATAATTTGCCCATCGTCGTTTATACTTATATCTAAATGACTTTGACTGGCTGCAAAAATAGCTTCTACAGCAGTAGTAATTTCACCGTTTGTAGAATTCTTGAATCCTACTGGAAGATCTAATCCAGAGACAAAATTACGATGCATTTGACTCTCAACAGTTCTCGCACCAATGGCACCCCAGCTGATTAAATCTAATAAATATTTCGATGTAATACAATCTAAAAACTCTGTAGCTGCAGGTAAACCAAGCTGATTAATTTTTACTAATAATTCTCGAGCCTGTAATAAGCCGTCATTGATTTTATTACTATTGTCTAAATAGGGATCGCTTATAAAGCCTTGCCAACCTATAGATGTTCTAGGTTTAGCAAAATAAACTCGCATGACAATAAAAATATTTTTTTCAACAAGTTTTGCCAATACACGTAATTTTTTAGCATATTCTAAAGCAGCTTTTGGATCATGAATTGAACACGGGCCCACAACTACTAAAATTCTCGAATCATTTTTTTTTAGTATATTACTAATAGAAACTCTACTTTCAGTAACAAAATCTTCTAGCTCTTTATCAATAGGACATAATGTTTTTATAATTTTTGGAGCAACTAAAAATTCTTGATTCAACTCCGAACTATCTGCTTTTTTTAACTGCTGCTCAATACTAAACATTTTATAGGTAGGCTCTAAATTTAATTGTATTTTATACAAAAATTCTATATATTGACAGCCTATGTTAATTAACATATAAAATATATATCTTTAAAAACTTATCTACTTACTAACTCATTGATTGGGAAACTGGGGATTATTATGCATGCGATGGTAAATACGGCTGTTAAAGCTGCACGACTAGCCGGAACTATTATACTACGAGCATATGACGACAAAAACCGTTTAAATATTACCTCTAAAGGCATCAATGATTATGTAACTCAGGTAGATAAAGCCGCTGAACAAGCTATAATCAAAATTTTGCAAGAAGCCTACCCTGATCATAGTATTTTAGCTGAAGAATCAGGTAAGCATACCCCCTCACATAAGACTACCTCTACACACCAATGGATTATCGATCCTCTAGATGGGACATTAAATTTTATTAATAATTTTGGCCATTTTTGTGTTTCAATAGCTCTTAAAGTCAATGATACTGTTGAGCATTCTGTAATTTATGACCCAATTAGAAACGAATTATTTACAGCTTCAAAAGGCTCAGGAGCCACTTTAGATAGCCGTCGTATTAGAGTAAATAAAAAAGAACATATTCAAGATAGTTTTCTTGGGACTGGTTATTCTGTTCGTAACCCAGAAAATTTAGACAAAAATTTAAAAATATTTAATTCTATACTCAAAAAAGTATCTGATGTCAGAGTTACTGGCTCTGCTGCTTTAGATTTAGCTTATGTAGCTGCAGGTCGTCTTGATGCTTTTTATGAAAGTGATCTTATGCCCTGGGATCTTGCAGCAGGAAGCTTATTAGTACTTGAGGCTGGTGGCTATGTTGGTGATTACTCCGGAGGTGAGAGTTATCTTAATAAGGGCGAAGTTATTGCCGGTAATATAAAAATATACAAAAATTTATTGCAAGAAATCAATAAAGTATGAAAATACCTGCTCCAGAAAAACTTGCTCCAACAGAAGATCCCGCAAAAAAAGAGGACAAACTACCTGATTGTCAATTGTACGAATAAATATGTTACAACTTAACACAAGTAATCATAAAAAGGCTGAGAATATATGATCAAAGTTTATACCATTGAGTTTTGTCCGTATTGCAGCTCGGCAAAAGCATTGCTTACACACAATAATATACCTTTTGAAGAAATACATTTTGATAAAAATAACCAAGAAAAATTAAACGACCTGGTAAGTAAATCTGGCATGCGTACTTTCCCTCAAATCTTCAATGGTGATAGCTTAATCGGCGGGTACACTGAACTTAAAAAACTTCATGATGACAGAGGATTAAAAAACGTTTTTTTATAATTTTTTTCCTGTCAACAATAAGCTTACCCAATGCAACGCAAAATTCTTCTAAATTGGAACTTTTTAAATAATTATTTGTCCAACCCCTGTAGGTTTTGTACGCTGCGCTAGAGGCTTTAATTTTATGAACATTATTATTAATGTGGGCGGACTTTGGAGAACACGGGTAAGTCTTGAAGATGCAACCGATGCAGGTCTTCGTCGGGTAGTAAGCTCCACAACAGGAATACCTCCCTTCCATTGCGTGTTTCCTGATGATATGCTTGGCCCTCTCGGACAACTTCTTGAATCTAAACTTAACGCCCTAGTTGAAGATAAAGAAGTCTTGATCGAGTGGGGTATGCCATCAGGTGCGCATCCCTTGCACTCACCCTATTGTAGAGTAGATGCGATTCGTCGCTGGGCAGCCTCTGGCGCTGAAGTGGATGTTCGCAATGAGGATGGAGAGACCCCATTGATGCTTGCTGTGAGTAGGCTGATGGTACCTGAAGTGACAGAGCTGCTTAGTCTAGGGGCACAAGCGAACGCAATGAGGCATCATGATCATCGCGAGACTGCTTTGCATTATTTGGCTTATAGTTTAGTAATTACTGGCGACAACTGGCAAGAAGCGCCTACTCGAGAAATAGCGCGCCTGCTTGTTTGTGCAGGGGCTGATCCGGCAAAAAGGTATTCTGTTGATTTTGTTGATGCAGCACTCACGGAGATAGGAGCTTTTGTTGCGGCTACGCCGCCATCTCCTCGGTCTAAACCGTAACCTTTTTAAGTAGACTGAATTACTTAAACCAAGCAATCCATGGGTTATTTAGATAAATATTCAGTTGATCAAATACAATTACTGTCATATATCTACCTAAGATTGATAGACAGAATATCCTTCATCTCTTATTATTAAAATAATAAAGAATAATAAAGATAGATACATATGATCATCTTAGTATCTATCAAGATAGTGGACGCACTACTGTTTGGGGAAATACCATAGGCACCAACACGGCAGCACAAGTCGTTAGCGCTAATTCTTATAATGATGCTGTGGCAGTAACAGTTGTATATTAATTAGAATTAATAACAAATTATACTAGAAATTTTTGTGAAACTTAACTTTAAAATTATTTTAAATCCTCATAGGTTACATCTATTGACATAGATTAGCACGGTTTGCCTGACAGTTACGATATACATCCAAAACACTCTTCAACTATTTTATCAACTGTCCACGGCATATTAAGTACTATTAATCCGCTACCGTACATACCATATTCTATATTATTATAAAACTTAAATTTATGGTGCCAAACTTTTTCTTGATCTAAAGCTATCTGATCAAAAATTGTAAATAACTCTTTATAATACTGTTTATTTACTAATAAAGGGTACCAGATAATATAAATGCCTGTAGGTTTCTTGTGAAACGCATTGATTACTAATTTAGCAATATGTTTATATTCTTCTTTTACTTCATAGCTTGGATCTATAAATACTATCCCCCGAGATTCTTTGTAAGGCACTAACGCTTTCACAGCATCATAAGCGTTTTGTTTATAAATTTTAATATTTTTATTTTTTCTATCTCGAGAATCTAGAATATTTTCTAAAAGACTATCATATGCTTGCGGGTGATTTTCAATAAATACAGCACGATCCTGCTCTCGAAGCTGTGAGCTTATTACTAATGGCGAACCCGGGTAATAATTCTCTTTTGTTAAATTGAAGAGCTGTTGAAATAATTTATTTTTGTTATTGCTTCCATCAGCTGTTAGTTTTTTTAGCAAACCAAATCCCGTCAGATACTCTTGGGTTTTTTGTGCTTCATCTGTTGATAAATTATAACCACCCTCACCGGCAAAAGCATCGAGCACAAAAAAACCCGCAGGTTTTTTATGGAGATATTCTAAAATAGCTAGTAAAGTAATATGTTTATGCAGATCGGCAAAATTGCCAGCATGATATCGGTGTTGGTAACTGTACATAATTTTATTTATATTATAACTTTTAGTAATTTTTCATATTCGCGCCAATTTGGCATAAATTTGCTCATTAATGCATAAAATTTTTTATTGTGCTTACGCTCAAAAAAATGAATAAGTTCATGTACCAAGACGTATTCTAGGCATATCGGTTCTCTCTTGGCTAATTCTAAATTAAGACAAATGTGCTTTTTAGTAATATTGCAACTGCCCCAACGACTTCTCATGACTCTTAAAGTATAGCCAGTTATTTCTACCCCCATTTTGCTTTGCCATTTTGGCAGCAAATAATTTAACTGGTGAATAATATTCTGTTTATAAAAATTATAAATTATATTTTTACGAAGTTTTACTATGCCTCTTCGATTAGCGTAAAGATTTATTATATTATTTTTATCATCTAAAATAATATTATTCTGACCAGTTGCAAAAAAGACGTTTAATAAATATTGTCTGCCTTGAAAATAAATGTAATCCCCAGGTTCGTAATTAGTAATGCCAGAAGATTGTAGCTGGGTACTTATTTGAGCCTGGTGCGTAGCTATCCAATCTAAACGGCTATTAATGAACTGCTGAATAGTCCGTAATGATGCCCTACTAGGGGCTGAAATATAAATCTCGCCCGCTGGAGGCTTTAGGCGCAAATATATATTCTTAATTTTTTTACGAATTAAATTTACTACTAGCCCATGGATGTTTATTATTTCAATATGCTCCATATAAATAAATATACCCTAGAATATAGTAAATATAACCAAGCGAATATGATAGAATAGCAATTTTTATAATACTATACCCTAAATGCTGTATAAACTTATACGTAATCTGGCACGCAGCGACATATTTTTTTATTTATTGCTCTGGTTAATGGTGTTGCTTATCGCTGGGACTTTGGCGCAACATCAACAAGGTTTATATTATGCCCAACAAACTTATTTTTCTGTCTATTATTTCTGGCTTTGGGGCATTATACCATTACCTGGGGCCTACACCACGCTAACTGCTATTTTCCTTAATCTATTATGTAAATTAGTCTCAGATACTTGGCGGGTAAAAAAACTGGGTACAATTATAACCCACCTGAGTGCGCTATTATTATTATTAGGCGGCTTTTTGACAGCCCATTTTAGCCAAGAAGGCTATATGGATATCACTGAGGGTACAAGCGTAAATTATTTTAATGATTACTATAATACTGAATTAGTTATTACTACTCTCAATAAAAAAAAAATAATTAACCCCAAAAACCCTATCTTACAATCAGAGTTAAATAAATTTATCCCTGCTGATCTGAATATAGTTTATTGTAACCACTGTGCAGTAAAAAATAATCCAAAAAAACTTATATATTTACCCAAGCCCAAAGATAACGAACAAATCATGCCTGTTCTAACTCTTAATATTAATCAAAATCATAATATTTATCTTGCTGTTAATAATTCTTATAGAATTCAAATTAATAATCATGCTTATTTATTTGAATTTAGATTCAAACGCACTTATTTACCATTTGCCATTAAATTAAATAGCTTTAAAAAAGAGCTACACCCTGGTACCAATATAGTACGAGAATATAGTTCCGATGTAACACTTACAGATAACACTATTAATTGGCATGGTATCATTAGCATGAATCAGCCTTTAAGATATAAAGGCTATACTTTTTATCAAGCCAGTTTTTATAAAAATGATAATCAGTATACAACCGTATTAGCCGCTGTGTATAATACAGGCCAAAACTTTCCGTATATAGCAAGCATTGTTTTATGTCTTGGCGTTCTGGTTCATTTATTTCAGAGATCTAATTTGAGATTGAGATTGAGATTGAGATTTAATAAAACATGAAATTAAGATCTTTTTATCTATTTATAATCTTTACTATAATAATACTATTAGTATATGTAGTATGTGAAACTCCACGATTAAATCTAATATCGAACCCAGAACTTGATCTAGCTACGTTACCTGTACTACATGAAGGCAGAATAAAACCATTTGATAGCTATGCTAGATTAACTTTAAAATCTTTTTCTAATAAAGAAAACATAAATAATCAATCTGCTAGCAAATGGTTATTCGGATTGTTATTAAACCCGAGAAAAGATTACGATAATAAAATATTTACTATTCATAATCCTGAGGTAAAGCAAGCTCTAGGCTTGACTGGTTCAAATTATTATAGTTTTAAAGAAATATTGCCTGGCATTAAGCAAAACATGAATCTTTTGACTCAGCTAAGTGAAATAAGCGAAGCAAACCCAGACAATTTTAATATGCTAACCCCTGCTGAGCAGCAATTATTAGTACTTTATAAAAATACTCTAAGCTATTTTGATCTTAGCCGATCATTAAGTTTATTATTACCGGAATTTAAAACAGAGCAATTAAATTTAATTACAAAAAACACTGGTAAAATTATTAATCGCGATTTAATTAGCTATTATCAAATCTTGCCATATAGAAATCTTATTATTCAAGAATTAGCTTCTATTCGAAATACTAATAATCTTAACAATCCGGATACAACCAATATTTTAAATTTTGCAAAACAATTTAAAAATCTTGAAACCGATCGAATAAACATTAATTTAAAACTCATTCCAGATTTAGAAAATAATAATTGGACTGCACCATGGGAGATTATTGTAGCTAATAAAGGCACACCTACCACTGCGCAATATTTAAACTTGTTACAAAAAGTTGTTTATGGCGAAGCCTCAGCAAAAAATTTAAAAGAGCTAGCCCTAACTCTGATCAGCATTAATAATAATATATTAATTACTGAATATTATTATAATAAATTTAAACTACCATCCAAGTCACTATTATTATATATTCTAGCATTTTTTATGACTGTTATATTATTATATAACTATAAGAAATATAGCTGGTTAGCATTGATAATATTTAGCGCTGGAGTGTTGTTACATTTATTAAATCTTGGCATGCGTATATATATATTACAACGCCCACCTGTAGCTAATTTATACGAGTCTATTTTATTTGTTGGGCTTATAGTAGGAATATTTAGCATAATTATAGAACTTAAACGCAAAGATTATATAGGCATTTTATTAGGCAGTTTAATTTGTACAAGCCTGCAGTTTATTGCTAATAGTTATGCTACAACAGGTGATAGTTTGGGTGTTTTAATCGCTGTGTTAAATAATAATTTTTGGCTAGGTACCCATGTTATTGCTGTCACTTCTGGTTATGGCGCTTGTCTTATCCTATCAGCGCTATCACATATTTATTTATTCACTAATTGTCTCTATTCTCGCCAAAAATCTAAACTATTTGAGCAAATTAAGCAAAAATTAACTCAGTTATTCCAATATATTTTAACTTTAAGCCTCATAGCACTATTTTTAATGCTATTAGGAACCATCCTAGGGGGTATATGGGCAGATCAATCTTGGGGAAGATTCTGGGGATGGGATCCAAAAGAAAATGGAGCCTTATTGATTTGTCTCTGGTTAATAAGTTTGTTACATGGTCGAATCAGTGGACAACTACGAGAAATAACTTTTGTAGCAGCAGCAGCATTTACTAGCGTTACTGTGGCTCTTGCTTGGTTTGGGGTTAATCTGTTAAGCACAGGGTTACATTCTTATGGTTTTACAGAAAACATTGCGACTAATTTAATTTTATTTATAATTTTTGAAATCTTATTAATATTTGGGTTAGTATATATTAACTATAAAAAACAGACACATCATTATGAAAACTAAATTTTTAATATTATTAACTACTATAGCTGTTCTAGCTTTTACTATTTATCAAGAACATCGCATTCTGCCTTCTAGCAATATAGGTTTTGTTACAAACAATACTAGCACTATCAGTAGCAACTTTAAAAACACAGTACCAAATTTTTCTTATAATATATTTAATCATAAAGAATCTGATCAATTATATAACCTGAAAGCAGATAAAATCTATGTCCATTTCTGGGCAACTTGGTGTGGTGTTTGTGCAAAAGAATTCAAAGACATCATTACCTTTGCCAAGGCTAATAGTAATACCAAAATTCTGGTTATATCTATTGATGATGATCCTGCTGATCTACAAAAGTTTATAATTAAACTCAATAAACAATATAATATTAATAAACTATCTAATTTAATATTTATATGGGATGAGAATAGATCTATTTCTTTAGAGTGGTCTAATACTACAATGGTTCCAGAGACTTATATACTAGATAAAGATTACAAGTTTCTTAAAAAAATTATAGGCCGTAGTAACTGGAAATAATAAACTTATATGCTTTTAAAAAAATCATCTTTAACACCTGAGGCTTATAATATTCTATTTAATAAAGCTACTGAAATACCAAATACAGGCAAACATACAAATAATACACAAATAGGCACTTATTTATGTCGTTTATGTGGTCTAGCATTGTTTAGATCTGATGACAAATTCACCTCTAGTTGCGGTTGGCCAAGTTTTGATGCTGAGATCGATCAACATATCAAAAAAGCTCTTGATCGAGACCAACGGCGTACTGAAATTCTTTGTTCACGCTGTGATGGCCATTTGGGGCATATTTTCCATGGTGAAAATTACACGCATAAAAACACTAGATATTGTGTTAACTCTCTGTCTCTAGACTTTATAGCCAATAATACATCTGTTCAAGATACGCAAGAGGCTATTATTGCAGCAGGATGTTTTTGGGGTGTCGAGTATATATTTAAAAATACAGCAGGTGTATTATTAACTGACGTTGGCTACACAGGTGATCCACGCTATTCTCATCCTGATTATAACCTGATCTGCAGCGGCAAAACTCAACATGTAGAAGCTCTGCGAGTAATTTATGAACCAAGTATGATTAGTTATGAGAAAATTATAAAATTATTTTTTGAAATCCATGACTTTACTCAAACTAACGGCCAAGGGCCTGATATAGGTCGCCAATATCTAAGCAAAATTTTTTACTATAATACTCAACAATATAATACTGCTCAGCAAGTAATTAACTTATTAAAAAGTAAAAATTATAAAGTCGCTACTGATTTACAATCCGTCCAAGTTTTTTGGCCGGCAGAAGATTATCATCAAGATTATTACTTTAAAAACAAGAAGCAACCGTATTGTCATCAAAGACGAGTAATTTTTTAGTCCACTCCAACGCATAAAAGACGAGAAGTTTTAGTACTTATACAGGTTAAACGTTTACTGCGCCGTTGCAGTCTGCGCTAATTGCAATTCCAATTTTTGCCACACTACATCCGGGCTAAGCTCTATATAACAAGGCGGATATATATTATTTGCATCTAACAAATTACACTGTTTTAATAAACACGGCGAGCATCTATACTCTGATGCTAGATTAATAAAACTCTTGCTTAATATAGAAGTCAAGCTTACACTAGTTGAGCCGTATATTCCTACTCCGGGCTTATTTAAAGCAGCAGCTAAATGCCCTAGCCCAGTGTCAACACACACAACACCGTCACTGGCTGAAATAATATTGATTAAGTTTTTGATAGTCTGCGCTGGCATAATCTCAACAGCTGAGCCAATATATTTAGGGAATTTGCTTGCAATCAATTTAGCTTGTTCTAACTCTTTAGGATTTCCAGAATTTAATTTAATATTATAACCAGCTGCAAGAGCTTTTGTTATTAAATCTTGCCAAAATTGTGTAGGCCATTTCTTGCTCTCCCAAGTAGTGCAGTGCAAAAAGACCAAATACGGTTTAGCAGATTTAATAATTTTAATAATTTTAATAGATTCAGGGCTAGATGATTTTTCTAAACCATAATTTGTTTTATTATCGAGCTTATAATTAAATATTGCAGCAAATAATTGTTTTACTCGTAAAACAGCATGTTGATTAGTGGGTATATTAATTTTTTTTTGATATAGCCAGGAGATATGCTTTCCCCGCGAAGAAAATTTATCAAGACCATAGATCCCAGCTTTATTATTTGCACTGTCTAGTTTTGCTAATCTAGAAATCATCGCGCTTTTTAGTAATCCTTGTGCATCTATTATATAATCATATTTAACAGCTCTAAGATTATTTAAAAAATTATAAATTTCTGCCCATGTATTTTTATGAAATAGTTTTTTGCGCCATCTTCTTAATGCCAATGGAATTATTTTATTTATCTTAGGATGGGCTTCTGGAATATCTACAAAAGCCTCTTCGACAACCCAATCAATAGTCGCCTCCGGAATATTTTTTAATAACTCAGTCACGGCTGGTAGCGTATGGACTATGTCACCCATTGATGAAGTTTTGACAATTAAGACTCGCATAATTTACCTGATTTATCGAGCTTATCTAGAATATTTATTACTAATTGAGGTTTAATATCACGTAGACATCTAAGATGACCAAATTGACAAGTTTTTTGAAAACATGGACGACAGCTCAATTGTGATTTATTAATTTCTAATATAGCTTTTTTATCATCAGAAATTAAGGGTGGCGTAAACCCTGGGCTTGTTGAACCATAGATTCCTATTAAGGGTGTACTTAGTCCTGCTGCAACATGCAATAACCCCGAATCATTGCTGACAATAGCCTGAGCCTGAGATATAATAGCCACTGTTTCTGGTAATTGTAGTAATCCTGCAAGATTGCTACATTGATTAGAGTTAGCAATTTGCTCTGCCACTTTGTCTGCGCTAAGCTTGTCTTTCGGTGAGCCTAATAAAATAATATGCCAGCCTTGTTTTATTTTTTCTCTTGCAACTTCAGCAAAATGTTCTTCTGGCCATTTTTTTGCCTCACCAAATGCCGCACCTGGTGCCAATATTAAAATTTTGGCATTTAATTTTTGCGAAGTTAATTTATACTTTTCAAAAGTATTGTCTACTATTTTAGGATTGCTATATAATTTAGGATACAATATTTTATTGTTATCAAATTTTACAAAATTTTCTTGATTAAAATTTTTATCAAAATAAGCCAATGCTGCTAATCTCTGGACCATCAAGGGTAAAACAGCTGGCTTTAATTTTTGATAATTATTTAATAATAGATATCTAAACTCACCTAACCAGCCAGTTCTAATGGATATTTTTGCCCAGTACGGGATTAAAGCAGATTTAAAAGAATTGGGGATCACAATACATTCATCATATTGTTCTTGACGTAACGATTGAGCAAATTTATATCTAGCATATAATTTTATTTCACCATGATCAAACGGCAATTCAATGGCTTTGTTAACCTCAGGCATGCATTTTAATATGGCATGATTCCATTTTGGGGCAAGCACATCAATAATTTTATTTTGCTTGTGCAAAGCTTTAAATAAAGCCTGAGACATGATCATATCACCAAGCCATGATGGACCAATTATTAATACTTTAGACATAATTCACGTCAGCTTTAGCCAAAATTTTTGTCGATGAAATCATATTATAGGGGTGATCGATTATTTCTGTCTTACCACCATAACTATGAACAATTTCATGACCGACTATTTGTTCTGGAGTGTAATCACCACCTTTTACTAATATATCTGGCTGTAACCAACGTAGGAAGTCTTCTGGTGTATCCGTGAAAAATGGTACGACCCAATCTTGACAAGAAAGAGCTTTTAATAAATCTATACGATCCGATAAATTATTAATTGGACGCTCAGAGCCTTTAAGACGCTTAATAGAACAGTCGCTATTAATAGCAACAAATAATTTATCACCGCGTTGCTTAGCCAAATCCAAATAAGCAAGATGCCCTACATGTAGAATATCAAAACATCCATTGGCAAAGATAATTGTTTTATTTTTTGCTCTGATAGTATCTATTTCGCGTTTTAAATTAATAAAATTATATTTACTATTTAATAAATAATCCGCGTAAGCTAATTGTAATTCTACTATATTAATTAAATATTGGCCAAATTGTCTCTTAGCAAAGCTAACTCCAGCGTTTGCTATTTCAGAAGCTGATTTAATATCATTTGTCGTACTTAATCCTAAAGTAAACAATGCTGCAAGCATTTCTATCGTGCCAATTACATTTTCTACTTCGCAAGATAATTTGTTAATAATAAAATTATTGTTACTATAAAAATTATATACAGATAAGCCATTTTCTTGATAAGTGACTAATCCTGATCTAACAGCTAATAACAATTTTGACTCAGCAATATCAAATTTTTTCTGAGTAATAATATAATCAGCCTGTAAATTATTATTAATAAAATTATTTAAGGCTGTTTGATTTGCTGGAACATAAAGTGTTTTAATATGACTATTTTGAGCCAGCTTCAACCAAGAATGTAAATATTGATGTTCAACAACCCCTTGCCCTTCGTCATAAAATAATACTGTATCGTGTTCTTTATAGTTATTTAAAAAATTTTTATTGAGAGCAGAGAGCTCTGTGTCCTGTAATTTAGAGCTATTGTTTAACTTTGCCGCATTATCTATGCGTAAAAGCTGCTGCGTTTGACTGACAATTCTTATTCTTTGTTGAGTTTGGCTTAACGTTGTCGGAACAATATAGTCCGGAGTCACGGGTAATTGTGCAGTATTTAATAAGTCGCGTAATCTAGCGTCACTGCTTAAACTAGACAAAGCAGATATGAGCTTAGTTTTAGCCCCAAGATTAGCTAAAACAGCCGCAATATCACCTGCGCCAGCAAGACGATCTTCGGATTTGTGATAATGTGCGATGGGAACCGGGGCCTCTGGCGAGGTACGATTAGTGCTTCCAAACCAATAAGTATCTAGGACTATATCACCAACAACTAAAATCTTTGCTGTACTGAAATTGAATAAATTATACTCTTGTCCAATCATTTCTATCTTATTTTGATACTAATTTTAATTTTATGTAATATTATTTATAATTCAGTATAATTTATAGATTCTAAACTATATAAGCCTTATATACCAGCCATGAGCTCAGATTCAGTACGTATAAATACAGATATAGCTATTATAGGTGGCGGGATTGCTGGCTTAATGCTCCAAGCCAGATTAAATAATCTAGGTTACAGCACTGTATTGCTAGAACAAACCGCTCTAGGCTCTGGCCAGACTCTAAAGGCCCAAGGGATTATTCACGGTGGTATCAAGTACGCATTATTGGGTCAACTCACACAGTCAGCAAGGGCTATATCGTTACAGCCAAAAATATGGTCTAGCTATTTAACTAATAACCCCTTATCAAATAACCATCTTAATCTTGCAGCTACAAAAATTTTATCAACACACCATGATCTCTGGAACAACGGTAATTTGAAAAATCAATTAAAACAAATGTTAATGCAAAAAACATTAAGTAGCCAAGGAGAAAAACTAGATTGTCATAACCCAAATTATCCTAATATATTTAAGAATAAACAATTCCGTGGCAGTATTTATCAAATTAACGAAACTGTTATAGACATGAGTTCTTTAATTTTTAATTTAGCACAGTTAAATCAAAATAAAATTATTAAAATAGATCAAGACAGCTTAAAAATTGATTTAAATAAATCTGATAAATACTTAAATTATCTTACTTTTACTCAAGATAATAGAGCCTGTATAATTAAAGCTCAGCAATATGTTTTTACCTCTGGTCAGAATAATTCAGAAATATTAGATTTAATTCCAGAACTACCTAAAATGCAATTACGACCGTTACATATGGTCTTAGCTAAATTTCCAGAGCCTAATATATTATATGGCCATTATATTGGTTCCAGTATGCTGCCAGAATTGACTGTAACAACCCATTATAGCCATTATAGCCATTATAGTCATGATAATAATACAATCTGGTATTTAGGCGGTAAAATTGCAGAAACTGGCATAAATTTAACTCAAGATGAGCAAATTAAACAAGCAAAAAGCACAATCAGCAAAATTTTCCCGTGGCTAGATATATCTCATTGGCAATGGTCGAGCTTTTTTATTGATCGTGCTGAACCGTTACAACCAGATGGCTCTCGCCCTGATCAAGCTTGTTTTAGTGCTTGTAATAATACAATAGTAGCCTGGCCTATTAAAATGGCTCTAGCACCTATGTTATGTGATAAAATTATTAACTATTTTGAACAAAATAATATTACTAATATTCAAGAGCAAATCAATAGTAAAAATTATAATCTACAGGCCCCTCTTATAGCAAAACCAATTTGGGATGAATTAATATGATACCGATGCGACAGCTAGGCAGTACTGATTTAACACTATCTTTACTAGGCTTAGGCACTGTAAAATTTGGTCGTAATACCAATGTCAAATACCCTGAAGCTTTTGAGATCCCAACTCAAGATGATATTATAAAATTATTAGAACTAGCAAAGTCTCAAGGGATAAACACTTTAGATACAGCTCCTGCATATGGAGACTCTGAATCCAAACTTGGTAAAATTTTTGAAAATACACCTGATCTTGCTAGGGATAAATGGGTTATTATTACCAAAGCTGGTGAAGAACACATAGACAATAAATCGAATTATAATTTCAATACCAATTATATTAATAACAGCATTAATAATAGCCTGAAAAATTTGAATACTGATTATATCGACATATTATTAATCCATTCTGATGGATCAGATCTAGAAATTGCACAAAACGACAGTCTATGGCAATTGCTAGAAGCTAGAAAAGCTATGGGCGACATTCGAGCCTATGGTGTATCTAGTAAAACAGTAGACGGCGGCATCAAATGCCTAGAGCGTTCTGATTTAGCCATGGTAACCTATCGCCAAGATCATCTGACAGAACAAGCAGTTTTAGATTATGCTGCTCACAACAACAAGGGTATTATTCTTAAAAAAGTTCTTAACAGCGGTCATGATCAGAATCCAGCTGCCGCCTTAAAATTTAGCGCTAATCATCCAGCTGTGACTAATATGATTATAGGGACCATTAATTCAAAGCATTTATTAGCAAATATTAAAGCTGTGAGTGATTAATTGCTTTAGCTCTTAGATCGTTAGCACTACAACTAAGCAAACTCTTCGACTTCTTCTTTAGCATCTTGTGTAATCTCGTCCGCTGGATTCTTTAATAATCCAAATAAATCAGTTATTAACTCTTTAAATTCACCCATCATCAAAGTAAAATCTGCATCTAATTTTTGCGCATCTGTTTCTGCTTGCGTGTCTTTTCTGGCTTCGTTTATAATATCTAGGCACTGGATTTTTTTGATTGCAAAGTCTTCTTCTAAACTAAAAGCCAAGCGATCACGCCATGTTAGCCCTAGCTTTACTACTTGTTTACCAGATTTTAAATGATTTTGAATTTCTGTTGCAGCTAAATCCTGACGCTGGCATTTGATAATACCGTCGCCATTATGCAAATCTTTTAATTCACAGTTGTCTTCAATGTCTAGATAACTTGGCAATTCAAAATGTTTCAACCAGTCGGTCATGATTCTCGACGGAGTTTTAGTAAACTCTGGCGGTGCTAATTTAATACTGCCAATAGAGTCCCGTAATAGCTGCAATAAAAATTCTGCTGTAGCGCGCGAACTGCTGTCCACTATGATCCAACGCTGCTTAGTATCTATGTATAAATAAGTATAAACTCTTCTTGTAAAAGCTTTGGGTAATAAATCAAAGATGATATCTTCTTTAAGTCTTGCTTTTTCACGACGAAAAACTTTTCGTGACTCGCTTTGTTCGATCTCTTGTAGTTTTTTCTGTAAATATTCTTGAATAACTGGTGACGGCAATAATCTTACTTCTTTACAGGCTTTTAATAAATGACAGCCACCTATTGAGTGAGTAAACACGTCACTAGCTTCACCAAACGGGCTTACCCAGCCATTGGTTTCTTTTTCTGTTTTACTTGTCGGACGAATGGCCTTTTGAGCTAATTTATCCATTAAAGTCTCTGTATCAACTGGAAAAGGCTCTAGGATTTCATATAATAAAATGTTTTTAAACCACATAAACGTTCCTGTTTATTTATATTTAATAATTTAATTTTTGTGAATTTTTGTGAATTTTTGTACTAACTTCTCGCACTGCAGCTATCATAGCTTGTAGATGCTCAGGATTAACATCCGGAGTAATCCCATGACCAAGATTAAACACATGACCATAATGAGGCCCAAAGTCGTTAAGTATCTTTTCTACTTCTCGAGTAATAACTTTAGGCTCAGCATATAAAATAGCAGGATCGAGATTACCCTGTAAAGCCACCTTATGCCCAACTAATTCTCGGGCCACTTTTATATTCATCGTCCAGTCTAAGCCTACAGCGTCACAGCCAGTGTTAGCAATTTTCTCTATCCATTGTCCACCTTGTTTAGTGAATAATATAATAGGTATAATTTTATTTTTTAATTTTAAATAATTTTTAATATTATTAACTATTTTACCCATATAATCTAACGAAAACTCTTGATACCCTTCTGGAGTTAAAATACCACCCCACGTATCAAAAATCATACAGGCATTCACCCCTGCTTCTATTTGGGCTATTAAATAATATTCAATAGATTTTGCGAGTTTTTCTAGTAATAATTTAAACACTTCAGGCTCTTGATAAGCAAATGCTTTTACTTTAGCAAAAGTTTTAGAGCTTCCGCCTTCGACCATATAAGTCGCCAAAGTCCAAGGAGATCCCGAAAAGCCAATTAACGGTATACTATTTTTTAATTCTGATTTAATGGATTTAACAGCTTGTATGACATAGTTTAGATCTGTACTTGGCTCAGGAATAATAAGATTATTGACATCTTGTTTCGATCTAACAGGCTTGGAAAATACAGGACCTTCGTCTTTAATAAAACTTAAACCTAGCCCCATTGCATCTGGAATAGTTAAGATATCAGAAAATAAAATGGCTGCATCGAGTTCAAACCTAGCTAGTGGCTGCATGGTAGCTTCACAAGCTAACTCTGGTGTTTTACATAACGTCATAAAATCACCAGCACGTTCACGTAATTTACGGTACTCCGGTAAATAACGCCCAGCTTGCCGCATCACCCACACGGGAGTTCTGTCTACTGGCTGACGCAGCAATGCTTTTATAAATAAATTATTTTTTAATTCAGGATTTTGAATATTTTGATTTTGATTGAGATCTACTGCCATTGCTAATTTTTAGCCCATATAAAACTGTATACGCACATATAGTACCCACTAAAGCGCCAATTATAACATCACTCACAAAGTGATAACACATTAAAATTAAGCCAATTCCAACTAAGATGCAATTAGCTATGGCAAATAATTTAACTTTAAAATTATCTACCTGCCATAATAAAGCCATCATAAATCCAAAGATTAAGGACGTATGACCAGATGGAAAAGATTTAAACTCATGATTCATTTTAAACCAAGTAAAGCCATAAAATTTATGCTGTATATATGACAAATTACCGTGAAACCATGTATCTGGCCAATAACGACCAAAAAGTACTCGCAATTGATCATTGACAGCTAACGTAAACCACATGCTGATGATCATAACTAAAAGTATTTTTTGCCAGGATTGAATACTTTGAATATTTCGGCCTTTGCCAATTTGTATAACAAAATAAAAAACATACCATGGCGCTAAATAAGCATACATTGGTTGTAAATACGTAGCATATTGCCAGATTAAATGCCAATCGTGGAACTTAGTATTGTTATAAGTCCATTGGGCAACCGGACGATCTAAAAAATAATAACTTAATACAGCAAGACCTATCGTTAAAAAACTATAAATTAAAAATTTATGAAAATTAGGTAGTGAAATTTTTTGCATATTTATAATCTAGTTTACAACCCTTTTATAACCCTAGGTTATCAGTAGTAAAAATTTTATCAGCTCGATAGCTTGAACGAACTAATGGCCCAGACGCCACTTCTAGAAACCCTTTTGCTAAACCCCATCGTCTGTATTTTGCAAAATCTTCCGGAGTAACATATTTATGAATAGGATAATGATTTTTTGTTGGCTGCAAATACTGTCCGAGTGTTAAAACATCTACTCTGTTTTTAATCAGATCATCCATTGTCTGATTAATTTCTTCATCAGTTTCACCTAGCCCAAGCATAAGACTAGTTTTAGTAATTAAATCTGATTTATATGTTTTAGCATAGCTTAATAAGTTTATAGTCTGCCAGTAACCAGCACGATTATCCCTGACGGGATGAGTTAATCTTTCAACAGTTTCAACATTTTGGGCAAAGACATCAACGCCACTGTCTATAATAGTTTTTACACAATTAGTATCACCTTGGAAATCACTAGTGAGAGCCTCAACTTTTAGATTAATATCCAAGGCTTTTATGGCTCTTATGGTCTTAGCAAAATGTTCTGCTCCTCCATCTGGCAAATCGTCGCGATCTACTGACGTAAGCACAGCATATTTTAAGCCCATAATTTTAGCTGAATTAGCGACTTTAATAGGCTCTTCTAGATCTAGCCAGCCTTTAGGATTTCCTGTATCAACAGAACAAAATTTGCAGGCTCTTGTGCACACTGCTCCCATCAACATAAAAGTAGCTGTCCCATGGGACCAGCATTCTGCCATATTTGGGCATTTTGCTTCTTCACAGACAGTGCTAAGCTCGTTACTTTTAACTAGTTTTTGGACTTCTTCAAATTTGGGATCATGCTGAATTTTTATACGCAGCCAATCAGGCTTACGCAAAGTAGTCTTGTCATTTTGATTATGTTTAATCCCGTCTTTTATGGCACTAACACCTTGTTTAGTCTTATATTTTTCGCCACTATTTATTTTTTCAGCTGTTTTTTCTAGCTTTTCGACTATGACGGGGATATCAAGTTTTTGCATAATACTAAACTCTATCGATAAAAATTACTCAAATTATAAGATATTATAATGCATATTGATATTAGTAACAGATAATGCCATTATACGAGCTAATTAAAATAAAGTTAACTAAAACTATATAAATTATGAAAACAATTGCAATAGCCAGCGGCAAAGGCGGCGTCGGAAAATCTACAGTGACCACTCAGCTAGCCAGCATATTAGCTTACAATGGCTTCAAAGTTGGCATCATAGACGCTGATATCTATGGACCTACTCAATACGGGTTATTAAACAGTAGCTCTAGTAACAATCACACTAATCAAGAACTCGAAATCACAAGCGATAATAAAATTATTCCCTCTTTTAGTCAAACCCATAAAATTTACTATATAGCAGTTAATACTCTTATCCCAGATTCTGAAGATAAGCCCATGCTATGGCGTGCACCGATTGCGACGAGAGTTATTCGAGACTTTATAGAGCGCGTCGCATGGCCAGAATTAGATTTTTTATTTATCGACATGCCGCCAGGTACGGGAGATATCCAAATTACTATCTCACAATTAGCCAAACTCGATGGAGCTATTATAATTACAACACCTCAGAAAGTTGCTTATAGTATCGCTGCAAAAGCTATTGCTATGTTCAATCAAGTTAATATTAATATAATTGGTATTATAGAAAATATGAGCGGTTATGTGTGCACCCATTGTCACCATGAAAATCATATTTTTACTAATCCCAATTCTGAGTCTCAAGCCAATAATAATAGCAATAGCAATAGCAATGGTGGTAATTTTTTGGCACAAAAATATAATACCGAATTGTTAGGCGCTATTCCGTTAGATCAAAATTTAGTTACTCTTAGCGATCAGGGCAAGTCTGTTATAAATTTAGATAATAATAGCCCAGCTAAACATAATTATTTACAATTAATTGAAAGATTATTAATTAAATTAAGCACAAACAATAAACTAGGCGATCCATTACAGTATAAATTAATTAATAATAATTTATTAGAAATAGTAGATTTAAAAAATAATCATGTTAAAACCATGCAATCTTATGATTTAAGATTAAATTGTCCTTGTGCTTTATGCAAAGAAGAATTTTCTGGTCGTAGTATTATTAATAAAAATATAATTCCAAAAGATATATCTATTATTAATATACACAATGTTGGAAACTACGGCCTAAGAATAACTTTTTCTGATGGACATAACACCGGAATTTATAATCTGCACTAGACAAAAACATACCATTGAGGTAAGATGCGAGTCGTAAAATAATAATACAAATAATTTTAAAGGAATTACGCATGACTCGAGAATATACAGAGCTCGCTTCGTCTACATCAATTGGTAGAAAAGTTGTTAGATTTGCCCCAACTCCCATGATGATAAAACCTCTTATCGCTTATTCCATGTCGCAATAGCCATGGGAATGGCAGCATGTGTTTTCTCTGTAATGCGGGTCTTTCTTAACATGTATAACATGTATTATAAAAAAGACGATTCTGAAACACTAATTGCAGTTCTTGATGCAGCAGTTAAAACTTTTGCTACTCTCTTTTTCGGAACTTTAACCGGCTCTGGCACTGCTTACATGGGAAAAATAGCATCTCAACATTGTGGAGAAAAATTAGGTATAGCCGAACTTATCCTAGCTGAAGCACCAAGCGAATATGATGCAGATACTGCTCATACCCAACCTCAACGACGTAAACATAGATAGATTTATTATGAAACAGGATAAACAAGATCACCGTAAACTTAATATTGTTCTTGCTTTATTCTGTTTAACAACCACTTTTTTTCCAGCTTGCATGAGTGTGGCTGCATTACGAACAGCTACTGCAATACAGTCTCGCTCCCTATTCAAACCATGGCAAGTTCGGGGTACTTTCTTAGCCGGGACATACTGCCTATATCGAAGCGTTATTAACGCTGATACTGCACTAGTTCGCTGGGAAATGGGAAAAGCTCCGCATCAAGATGATAAAAAAAGCTACCTTAGTTTTATACCCTTTTTGCCTAAGCGGTGAATCGCGGTTTATCAAATTCTGTCTTTGGCTCAGCAATCATCTCTGTTGCTTTTAATACAATATTTGATCCACTTTCGTGTATTAAAATATCAAATCTACCCTGTGTCGCCCTTTTATGTTTTAACAATATAAGAAACCCCTGTCGGACAGCCATTCGCTTAGGTGAATACAGAATAGCGTTAAAATTTACAATATTTAAGAGCCCATGTGTTTCTAATTTATTTAACAAATCTCCAAAGCCAGGATAAACTCGACATGTATCTCTTAACAAATCAAAACAAGTGCCATAAAATAACTTAGCTTCATGAAACATTACAATTACTAAAGCAATTACTGGGCCGAAGACTACCGCCCCTAATAATCTCCATCGCATATCAGTGTATTTAACGTCTAATATATTGATTGCACCCTTGTTTTTGAGAACCAACAACGAAGACGTATAAATTAAAACATTAGGCCCGGAAATAATTAACTCTCTTATGATAGAACTATTAAACTCTTGTAAAAGAATTAAAGCTTGTGCAAAATGCTCAACAAACTCTCGTGAATCAACTAAACTACAATATTTAAATCTATAGGCAGAATCTGCCTCGTAACAAACGGTTAATAAATCAGCCGTATGTAGCTTCAAGACAGCTTTTACAAGAGATAGCGCATTACCTTGAGCTAGAATAATAATTCTTAGTAAATCTTCATCTAACAACAAACTCTTTAGAGAATAAGCATTAAAATAAGCTACCGCTTGCAAAATAATTTCTAAGTTAAAAACATGTGGCATCTTTAACGCGGCCTTTTCTGTTTTTATAGTACTCATTAAACCAAGAATTAATTGAGACGTAGTTTTATCAATTTCTAGTAATTTATCCACACTTGTGTCGGAAAACAAATCCAGATCTTTTAAAGCATTTTCAATTTCTGAACGGCTAACCATATGGTTTTTTATAAGTTTAAATTGTAATCTAAAATAAGTGGCGCATGATCAGAAAACTTCTGGCCACGGTAGATTTCTGCAGCTAAAATTTTACCTTTTAAATCAGGTGTTACAATATGATAGTCAATGCGCCATCCCACATTGTTGTCCCAAGAGTTGGCGTAGTTTGACCACCAAGTATACTGATCTGGCTGCTGATTAACAACCCGAAACGCATCAACAAAACCAATCTCATCAAATAATTTATCCAGCCAGGCACGTTCTTCTGGCAAAAAACCTGTTTTATTTTGATTAGAACGCCAATTTTTTAAGTCAATATTTTTATGTGCTATGTTCCAGTCACCGCAAATAATAAAACTTTTCTTACTAGCTAAAATATTTTTTAATACAACCAAAAATTTGTCCATGAAATTATATTTTTCTTTTTGGCGGTGATCGCCGCTAGTACCTGATGGTAAATACAAAGAGGCTATAGATAAATCAGCAAAATCATATTGAATATACCGGCCCTCTGTATCTGCTATAGGCCAACCTAAACCTGTAGTTATATTTACAGGAGCAGTTTTGCTATATATAGCTACACCGCTGTAGCCTTTTTTGTGAGCATCAAAAAATGTACATTTATAGCCGTCCAGTCGATAAAATGGCTCAGGTATCTGATGCTCCTGGGCTTTAGTTTCTTGTAGGCAAACTATATCTGCGTTTTTAGTCGCTAGCCATTCAAAAAAACCTTTTTTAGTAGCACTTCTTATGCCATTTAAATTAGCTGTTACTACTCTTAACATTAGTATTGAGATCCTGTTATATTATACAATTATCAGTTATATAATATTTAATTTATGTTCAAATTCATATGAATAATTATAAAGAACAATTTATCAAATTTTGTCTTGATCATAAAGTCCTAAGTTTTGGAAATTTTATTTTAAAATCTGGGCGAACTAGTCATTATTTTTTTAATGCCGGTCTATTTAGTACTAATACTGCAATTGCTAAATTAGGCGAATATTACGCTGAATTAATTTATAAAAATAATGTAAAATTTGATTGCCTATTCGGCCCAGCTTATAAAGGCATACCCCTGGCTGTTACAACAAGCATAGCTCTTGCCAAAAACTATAACCTTGAGATTAGCCTGGCTTTTAATCGCAAAGAAACCAAAACTCATGGCGAAGGCGGCAATATTATAGGCGCAGATCTAAAAAATAAAAATATTTTATTAATAGATGACGTGATCAGTGCAGGCACAGCTACTAAAGAGACTATTGAGTTATTATCTAATTATCCAGTAAACATAATTGGCGTCGTCATAGCTCTAGATAGAAAAATGGAGGCTCATAAAAATAATTATAAAACTGCTAGTGAAGAAATTACTGGGGAATATAATATACCTGTTTATAGCTTGGTAAACATAGATGATATTATAGCTTTTACTAAAAATAACCAAGAATATTCAGAGATTAGTAAATTATTTTAGAATTGCGATATAGCCATCTGACACGCCGTATTTTTAATAATCCTGAACGCGTACCATCATTAATCTATCATCAATCAACTGAATACTCCTCTGAAATTCACCACCGTCATGACTGTATAGGTTCAGAGTTTCGATGAATAGCAAAGAATGTTAAATATTGCTACTTACACATTGCTCGCAACAGCAAAGCTATAATTCATTGGCTCATCATAAAAGCCACTCCACCAGCCATCTAGCCATGCTTCATATTCACTACTCTCATCTAAGAAAGGGTTCCTGACTTCAGGGATGTTTGCTTGTGCAGCAGAGTATCCAACTTTCCAAGCCCTGTGAACTGATGGCACATCGTTTTTCGGTTTATCTTTTTTGCGTCTTTTTCTTGATTTTGTTTTTATTTCAGATTCTAACTCTATAACTTCAAGTTCTTCTTCGCAGTCAAGATTGGAATTAATGATATCTTGCTCGTCCATAATCTCTCCTCATACTTTCCTTGTATTACATTGTCATATTACAATGCAATTCGAAAAGAAAATAACGAAGATCACTTTAATTCGCCTAAGCAATGTCTCAAATAATAATATTATTTAATCCAATAAACCTAATTCTTTAAGACGTTCTTCTAGATATAATTCAGCTTTGTAATATACTGACGACAAAAATACATCTGTACGTGGATGCACAAATAATGGCATTGATAATCTTGCAATATTATTTTTCTCTGGGTTTGTTACGCGATGTGTAGTAGAAACATAATAATAATTAGAACATTCTTGCAACATGTCACCTACATTAATAATTATTTCACCATGATTAGTACCAACATCTAGCCATTGACTATTATTTTTAGTTTTTACTTGTAATCCTGTTTGTGTTGAAGCTGGGAGTAAAGTAATTAAATTTATGTCCTCGTGTGCAGAAGCGCGAATTGCACCAAGAGAATGACTGCCATCGAGAGCCGGATAATGTAATACACGCAACATAGTCTTTTCGAAATTCACCATTTGAGATAATGGCTCACTAAATTGTTTTTTTACATCATTGGGAGTATACAAGTCTAACCACTGTAACAACTCAACAGCAAATCCAAAAATTTTTTGAAAATATTCAGCCGTATTATCGGTTAACTCTTTTGGATAACGCCCCCAAGGGAAATATAATTGATAGAACTCTTTTAGATCTGGTAAATTTGCTCCTTTTGCGATTTCTGATGTTTTTATCCCAACATAACCATCGCCTTTTTTTTTGTCATAAGGATAATTATATTTGTTTTCTGTTTGAAAAAAATCTTGCCATTCAAGATATAAATTTTGAACTACTTTATAATCTATAGGATGATTTTTAATAATAGCAAAACCTGTTTCATGTAAAGATTTTACTAAGTCTACACCAGAGGAGCTATTGGCATAATCTATAGTTAGTATGTCCATGTAATTTCCTTATTCTAGCCAATATTCAATTTGTTTCTCTGCTTGCTTCACATACATTTTATACCCAGAGACAATTTGGTAATTTAACCTATTGTTTTTATTTTTTATATCATCATGATAGTTTATATTCATATATATAGTTTTAGCATCTGAATAACAATTTACAATATTATTTATTTTCTGAGCTAAATTAAATTTATCATCTTCAGAAATATTAAATCCACTAAATACACTAAAACTAATAGCATTAATAATATAATCAAATTTAATAAAACTAAATAAATCAGGATTAAATTTATCTAAACCAATTACTTCAATATTATAATTGTATTCTGAACTAATCTTTTTTATTTTTTCCTCATCACGGTTGATAACTACTAATTTATTTATCTTATGTTTTCTTAATTCCGCCATTATGCCTAAAGCTGCTCCTCCACCCCCTATGATTAAAATATTTTTATTTTTAAAATTATTTTCAGGAGACAAAGCTAAGAGCGCCCCTATACCATCAGTGTTGATGCCCTCTAGGTGATTGGTCATTTTATTTTTTCTAATAGTATTAATAGCATTTATTTTATTATTAATACTAACTGTTAAAAAATTTGATACCGCTGTTTTAAACGGCATAGTAACGCTTAGACCATCTATAGGTAGCTGATCAAACCAATAAAAAAATTCTGATAGCTCACTATGAGAAATTAATAATTTAATATAAATAGCATTAATATTATTTTTTTTATAAAAATTGTTATGAAAAACATGTCCGACACTCTGCTCAACAGGGTTGCCAATCAGTGCAAATATTTTTGTTAGATTATTTATTAATTTAAAATTATAAATATTTAATAATTCATCAATAGTTAAAATACCCGGGGCCAGGTTACTAGATATAAAACTAGATATACAACTAGATATACAATAAGTAAATTTATTATTAAATCTCTGACCTAATATTCTACTAGCTTGACCTAACTCTCCCATACAATGAATAGTTAGTTTATTTTTAAATTGGCTATGATTATTAATATTATCTAAAAATTTTAATACAACTAAATTATCTAAACTACTATGAGCGTAAAATACTAGTTTATAATTATCTATGATATCTAAAACTAAATTATTAAGAACCAGATTATTAAAAATATTATTTATTTTATCTAAGTCCAAACGTGTACCTGGAGCAGCATTAAAGTCATGATAAGAAAGAATAATTTTGATCTCTGGATAAAGTTTATTAAATAAAAATAAAAAATCTTGGTTTATATAATCCTCTAAATCAAAATAATCTGGTTTTAATTTAGCAAATTCTAAAATTAAACTTAATCTTTGAGATTCAGCGCCTGTGAATTTGCCGTTATTATGGCTATCTAAACCACTTCTTAGAGTAAAAATAATTGGTAAATTATAAAACTTAACTAGATTATAAATTTTTGAAATACTAGCTATTTTTTCAGCTACATTTAGCTCTAACGTATTATTAATTAAATAATCTATTCTTAATTCGAATAAATCTGCTTTATGATAATCATTATGTATTATTGATAAAATTTGATTAATATCAGAACTATTTAAAACGACTACTAGCATAGTTAAAAGCAATTGTTTAGCCAATGGCGTCAAAGATCAAGACCATCAAACTCCATTCTATACTACATCGGCTACCCAACTCAACTTGTGTTGTTATTGCTGAGTGACATAGTAATTAATTACCGGGCTTATTTACTGGATTAGCTGAATTCGCTTGATTAGACTGACTAGACTGATCGGTCCCAGGTAAGTTTTTTGAATAAAATTTTGATGTTCCGGGAACTCGAGTATTGCAATCATTGATACTTCTTAAGACGCAATCTCCCCTGTTCTTAGCCACATCATTGAAACTATAGCCATTGCAATCTTGGTTAAGATCACAGTAAGAAGCACAATCTATTTTAGTTACATCCCTAAAAACACTAAACTCCCCTGGCAACTGACCATCTGTGCAATCACCTTCGGAAACACGCATGGTAAATTTTTTGTTCATTTCTTCTTCTGTAAAAAAACTAGCTTGAACTAATACGGGGGTAGTTATACAGGTTAACAAAAATAATGGAATAACTTTGTTGATCATCCTTAAATTCCTATAATATTATAATCTTGTAATTATAATATTATAGGATAAGAAGGCTGTATGTGTAATTATTTATTTCTAGGGTGTAGGCGTTGCTGCATCTTCCGCCATACGAGCTGCTAAAAGTGCTTCTACCTCCTCAGTTCCAAGGCTGGGTGCGTGACGACGACGACGCATAAAAGAAACAGGCAATGGAGAGTCTGGTGGCATGCGGCTATCCACAAATGCACATGCAGATTGCACAAGTGGGCATCCAGTTCTCGAAGTAGCACTTGAGGCAACAGAAGGCGCAATATCAAAACTATCAGCAATTGGACTATGCAAGTTTCGAGTAACACTTGATAAAGGCACATAGGTAGTACCAAAACTAGCAAGAGCTGGATTAGGATAAGTTGCTGGCGCCGGCTCAATTGTTGGCACAGTAACCACAACATCTTCAGCAACAGGCTCATCAGCAACCTTAACTACATCATCGCCGAGTTGGGTATCAATTGTCGTAAATGTTTCACACTTGCTTAAGTGAGCGATGGATCTGTTTACAGCCGAATTAAATCTACCAGTAACCCACTGTGGTTTTTTTACACCAAAGGTAACAGCGCAAAGTAAATACTGTGATAATGCTCTAAAAAAATTTCTGACTTTGTCACCGAGAGTCAAGCTAAGTTTGTTAAGCCCTTGAAATGACTCTGGGTTACTAATATAAGTTAAAATCTCTTGGTACTTATCAGCAGCTGATTTAGATTTAGATTTATCGGTTAGCAATTCAATAATTGGATTAAATAGCTCTTCAAGCTTGGGCTTTTCCGATTTATTACAGAACTTCAACAACTTTGCTTTTTCAGAGTTAATTTTTGTTAACGCCTCATTTAATACATCTTTCATAATACCATCAGTATCAGTAATCATACTCTCAGTCGGTTGCGTCATAATTTCACCTATTATTTAATCATTTCAGCAAAATATAACACATAAACCTGAATACTAACTGAATAAAACTAATAAATAAAACTAATAAATTTTTTTGATCTTATTCCCAAGGGCGTCTATAACTTAACCACCAGCTATCATCATCTCTTCTATCAAAACAGATCCCGTCTGTATGCTACTACGAGTATCTATATCAGCCCCAATAGCTATAATATTCAAGAACATATCTTTAAGATTGCCCGCTATAGTAACACCCTCAACTGGGTAAGCTATCTCGCCGTTTTCTACCCAAAACCCTGAAGCCCCCCGGGAATAATCCCCTGTGACTATATTAATACCCTGGCCCATGAGCTCAGTAACTAAGAACCCTGTAGACATTGATTTTATTAATTCTTGTTGATTATTAGTCGTATTAGTCATATTAGTCATGCTAGGTGCTATTAACAAATTATGCACCCCACCAGAATTACCAGTACTTTGCATTCCTAGTCTACGAGCAGAATAGCTGCTTAAAATATAGCCGTTTAGTATACCCTTATCGACTAATTGGCGTTTTTGAGTTTTGACCCCTTCACTATCAAAATAAGAGCTACCGAAGCCTTGTTTAATAAACGGATCATCAGTAATATTTACTAAGTTAGAAAATACTTGCTGATCTAATTTATTTAATAAGAAAGTAGCCTCACGATATAAACTTCCGCCACTAATAGCAGAAATAAAGCTACCGAATAAACCACGTGCCATTTCAGGTGAAAATAAAATTTTTGCTTTTTGAGTTTTGACACTTCTAGGATCTAATCGAGCTAGAGTTCTTTTAGCAGCAGTTTCACCAATAATTTTTAAATTGTCTAAATTGCTTGCTAATCTTGAAATAGTGTACCAATGCTCACGCTGCATTTTTTGTTTATGCTCAGCTATAAGAGAACAAGAAATGCTATGCTTAGCACTTTCGTACTCGCCAATAAAACCATGGCTGTTAGTATATATAGAATGGCTAGAAGACGTATGAACACTAGTTCCATCAGAGTTAGTAATTTTTGGGCTGTAGTTTAAACCATAAGCTTCACATTCTAGAGCTAAAACTTTAGCTTCTTCAGGATCTAAATGCCATGGGTGAAATAAATCCAGATCGGAATTATCTTTATTATAAGCCATTAATTCTGAATCAGCTAAACCGCAGAATTCATCTTCTTCCATGAGATTTGTAAGACTACAGGCTTTCTCTACTGTTTCTTTAATCGACTCTTCTGAAAAATCTGAAGTACTAGCACTCCCTTTTTTCTTACCAAAGTACACAGTGAGTCCAATCCCTTTACTACGATCAAATTCTATAGTTTCTACTTGTTGTTTGTGAACTTGCACTGCTAATCCAGTAGAATTAGAAATTAAAACTTCAGCTTGTGACGCGCCTTTATTTTTTGCTAGCTTTAAAACACTATTTATTTTATCTTGCATTACACAGTTCCACCCACGGTTAGTTCGTCTATTTTAACTGTTGGTTGACCGACCCCAACTGGCACACTTTGACCTTCTTTGCCACAAGTGCCCACACCTGCATCTAGCTCTAAGTCATTACCTAACATAGAAACTTTAGTTAACACCTCTGGACCATTGCCTATTAAGGTCGCACCTTTTACAGGCCTTGTGATCTTACCATTTTCTATAAGATAAGCCTCGCTGGCTGAGAAGACAAATTGTCCAGAAGTTATATCAACTTGACCACCGCGAAAGTTTACAGCATATAAACCTTTTTTTACTGATTGGATAATTTCTTCTGGATCTGAATTACCTGCTAGCATATATGTATTTGTCATTCTTGGCATCGGCAATGCCGCATAAGACTCGCGTCGACCGTTACCTGTTGGTTTTTGTCCCATAAGCTTAGCGTTTAATCTATCTTGCATGTACCCCTTAAGTATGCCATTTTCTATCAATACTGTTTTTTGTGACGGCGTGCCTTCGTCGTCGACATTTAATGATCCGCGACGATTTAGTAAAGTCCCATCGTCGACAACTGTACAGATAGGTGAGGCAACGCGTTCGCCTATTCTTCCCGTAAAAGCTGAAGTACCTTTTCGGTTGAAATCACCCTCTAAACCATGACCTATAGCTTCGTGTAATAACACACCTGGCCAACCTGGACCAAGCACAACAGGCATCGGGCCTGCCGGTGCATCTACAGCTTCTAAGTTAAGGACAGCCTGATCTACGGCTTTTTTAGCATAATTTAAATATTCTTTGTTATTTAAAAAGTAATTATAATCTGTTCTGTTACCACCACCAAAAGAGCCAGTTTCACGTCGCTTATTAGACGTGGATTCAGCTATAACAGATACGTTCAACCTAACTAGAGGCCTGATATCTGGTACTAATAAACCAGAATCTGTAGCAATAAGCACAACTTCGAAATTACCAGCTAAGCTTACTTCTACGCGCTTGATACGAGGATCTAAACGCCTGGCTTCTGTATCAATTTCTTCTAATAATTTTATTTTGTCTTTGTCTGATATACTGATCAACGGATTAACAGCAGGATATAATAATTCTTTTGGATCTAAATTATAATTATTATGAGATTTTAAATTTGTAAATTTAATTCCAGACAATCCAATATTATCTGAACCACTATCTGAACAAGCTCCACTAGATTTGGCAATGCTTTTTGCTGCAGCAGCCGCTTGCTCTAAGGAGCTAAATTCAATATCATCAGAGTAAGCAAATCCGGTTTTTTCACCACTTACTGCTCGCAATCCTACGCCTTTATCTATAGAATAACTAGAATGCTTTACTACGCCATCTTCAAGACTAAAACCTTCAGAATAAGTAGTTTGAAAATAGAGATCAGCAAGATCAATATTTTTTCCTGAGATAAGTTTTAATAATTTTTCTAAAGTAGATTCATCTAAACCGCTAGGACTTAAAATAGTATTTTTAACAATTTCTAAATTATTATCATTATTTTTCATTGGATAAACCTAGTTTACGATGATTAATTACGGGAAAAGATTTGCGCAATTTGTGCATTGCTTTTAAATCAAGTGTAGCAGTGATCACACCAGGCTTGTTCTCTTCTCTACTCATAATTTCTCCCCAAGGATTAATGATCATGCTGTGACCATAAGAACGCCTATTTTCCGGGTGTTTACCACATTGATTTGCTGCAAGAACAAATGATTGATTTTCAATTGCACGTGCTCTATTTAACACCTCCCAATGTGCTTTGCCTGTTTCATAAACAAATGCAGACGGGACAGTTAATATGTCTACATTAGCAGCACTATAGGTTCTATAAAGTTCTGGGAATCTTACATCGTAACACACTGAAAAACCAATTGTAGCAAATGGAGCTTTATAAATTTTAGGACTGTTCCCTGCTAAAGTTGTATTTGATTCACAATACGCTTCTTGGTTACTAATAGACACATCAAATAAATGAATTTTATCGTAACGACAAACCATAGCGCCTTGATTATCATAGAGCATACTCGCAGCATAGACTTTATTTTCTGGAGATTCTGGAGAGCCAGATTTAATAGGTATAGTACCTGCTAGTATCCATAGATTATGTTTTTTTGCCAAATTAGCTACATTATCTTGAATGAGACCTGATCCTGCTGTTTCCGCTATTTTAAGTTTTTGCTGCTCGTTGCCTATAAAAGCAAAGTTTTCTGGCAATAAAACTAATTGGCAATCTAACTCGTGAGCTTCTTGAATTAAATTACTGACGCTCTGTAAATTTTCTTTTACATTATCTTGGCTGTTGGTTTGCACCACGGCTACTTTTAACATAACACTCCCTAATATTATCGAATAAACTTTTTTGCTTTTTACATTTACGTGTGTAAGTTGATATAAACACACTTATTTTTCCCTGTGTTTTTTGCCTCGTAGAGTGCATCATCAGCTCTTTGTATCATTTCTTCCTTAGTCTGCGGCTTTTCGAACTCAGCGATCCCAATCGATACTGTGATTTTTATCTCTTGTCCTAAATAATCAACTGTTGTATTTTCAATCTTTTTTCTAAGATTTTCACATTTTATCTGGATAAAATCGGTTGCAATTTCTTTAACTAAAACAAGAAATTCTTCACCTCCCCAACGACTAATTAAATCACTTTCTCTGAATTCATTTTTAAACGTTTTAGCTATTGTTTTTATTACTTGATCTCCAGCCAGATGGCCAAAATTATCATTAACTTTTTTAAAATGATCAATATCCACAAGGATAATCCAGAATTTTTTAGAGTACCTTTTTGATGCAATTATCTCATGACTTAAATATTCTTCCAAGTATCTTCTATTGTGTAGACCAGTTAATGGATCGTGGATAGATTGTGATTTTAGATGATTTTTCAATTGTATATTATATAGAGCCAAAGAGATCTGCTCACAAACTAATTGTAAAAATTGAGATTTTTGTTTATCAAAAGATTCGCTTATAGATGTGAATTCAACATACATAAGTCCCAATTTTTTATCACGAACTAGTAGCGGAATACAAATATAATTAAGATTTTTATAAAAATTTTTATCAAGATTTTTTAATAAATGTTTACATGGTAGTTTGAATTGAGATTTTTTTACAATATATGGGCGATTTTGTAACAAACCGTAACACTCATCTATAGTGAATAAATTTACATGATAAATTGGTTTATTCCATTGTGCAGCTGCTTCAAATTCCTGAGTTATTTCAGATTGTAAATAGAGAATTCCTGCCGTATCTGAAAAAAGTCTCTCAATGTAATGAGAAAATGTAAATATAAATTGTTCAACTGATTCATTAATGTTTAGCATACTTATAAGCTCTTTGAGTAAATAGAGCTCATTATTTTTATTTTCTAAATCTGAGACCAATGTTTTAAGTTGATTTCGATCATTTTCCATTATATGTTGGTTTTGGATTCGCAAATCTATATTGGTTGCTATATGACTAGCTCCAATGAGAACTTTTTCAGAATCATAAATGGGATTAAAATGGATCTCAAAATAAATTGGATGAGAATCTAAGCGTTTAAAAGCATGAATAGTAGTGAATGCTACACCAGTTAAGGCTTTTGTCCATAATTCGTCCATTATTACACGATCTGATTTACTCATCAATACTGATATTTTTTCCCAACTCATTCCAGATTGCAACTCAATTCTGAGAAGACGATAAATTTCATCATGATACGACTGATTAAAAATTATAAAATTACGATTTGTGTCTATCGCAGCAATCAGCTCTGAAGGACTTTCAATTATACCTTTCAAACGATCGTTTGCGATACTTGCTTTTAGCTGGAGCGACCTGACTGAGATTAAAAAATGTGTCAAAATGCCAGATAAAAATGATATTATCAACCCTAATAGCAAACTCAAATATTCAATTTTAGTCGAAATCACCGTATTATACAGCACTATGTTTGGGCTAACCTCAATACTCCAAATGTAATTATCCAATTTAAATTTCTGAGTTCTACGCCATTTTGTAAGATCTTCAAATTCTGTATTGTTATTAGAGTAAATTAAATTATTATCAACAAATATCTTTATCCCCATATTTTCTCTATTAATTTTACTTAATATATATTCGAAAAATATACGAGAGTTTATAACGCCAACCATAAATCCCATAAAATGATTATTTTTTATTAGAGGATCCACAATCAAAATTCCTTTTTCGCCTTGAATAAGATCTATTTGTGGGCTTAAAACTAGTGATTGCTTACTCTTACTTCTTTCTATAAGTAATCTTCGGCTCTTATCTTTATATAGATTGTATCCAATTATCTCTTGACTTGTTTCTAAAGGTACCGACCACCGTACAATGTAGTCTGAATCCACCCATTCTATTGCTACATATCCTTTTTGATCTTTTATATACTGAGTAGCATCAGATTCCCATAGGTTTCGCGGGGTTCCTCCCGCTACTTGCAGCCATCTCTTTCCTATTCTAGAAAAAGATTTGATTCTATCTTCTAAATCAGTTTTAATTAACGAGATAAGATTCTTATCTTTTTCTCTCATAACAATTTCAAAATTATTTTCATTACTTGTTTTTAATGATTGCCAAGCTAAAAAAGTCATATTTAAAAAAAAGAAAGAAATTATCCAAGGGATTAAGTGCAAAAATTTTATGTTTTTTTCAGAAACAAGATACATTAGCACGCACAGGCTTATTAAGATTAATCCAAAACTAGTATGAATAGCCATTTTGCTCGATTGCCCCAAGCCATGACTTGTTGAAAGATCAGTGCTATAACCAATTATAGCTAAAACACTCAAACTAATAATGGTGAGGTTTAAACAAATTATTATATTAGTAGAATATGATTTTTCTCTTAACGATAAAAGCCCTAAACTTATTGATGTAAATATAAAGCTCAAAGCAGTATTTACAGCCATACGACCGGGGTATGAATTTGGTGTAGCGAGATAAGCGTTAACAAAATACTCGTCTATTCCAAGATTAAAATCCAAAATATATTCTAATAGAGTTATACATCCCAGCATAAATATAAAAAGGCAGAGTACAAACCTCCATTTTGAAGAAATTAAAAAAATTGATAATCCACATAAAAAAAGAGTTAAAGCTGTATTAAATTGCATAGGCGCAAAATTATTACTTATTCTTATAATTGAATCTGATTTAATAATCCAACCAATCATTACGGCTAATCCCAACAATAGAACTATTGTTGCCATTGTTACTTGAGTTATCTTAGAATATTTTTTCATGAGGTTAGGGCCGTGATAATCAATTAAAATTTAAATACACAATATACAATATACAATATCAACATAAAGTATAGTAAATTGTGTAGCTTAATCTAAGCGATTTAATATGCCATCAAATCAATTATCAGATAAATACCAATAATGCAGCATATATGTTAGACTAATGGCCTCCACCTCCACTATGGTGAACTTAGACTAATATTGTTATCTAATTAAAGCCAGATATAACCAAATGAATAATGATTATATATGTTTTAATAATCAATTTATAAAGCATGATCTCCCCTGCCTTTTAAGCAATGACCGCGGCCTAACTCTAGGTGATGGCGTTTTTGAAACGTTTTTAACCCACAATGGTAAAATGCCCTTTTTCAAGCAACACTGGGAGCGTCTGCTCACAAGTCTTGCTATATTAGATATAAACCTTTCTGTTTATTATAGCTCTAGTGAAATTATTCGCGATAGTATCAGAAAGTTATTAGTATTAAATAATTTACTAAATAAAACTGCTATTATAAAAATAATAATCACTCGTGGCTCTGGCCCGCGTACTTTGATCCCTACGAATGATTTTGATTATCAACCTAATATAATTATATCTAGCCTAGAAACAAATTTATTTGAGTTAAAAACTAAAACTTTACAAGTCTCTCAGCATCATCTTGTAAATCCAAAATCTATTTTAAATAAAATAAAATCATTAAATTATTTAGATAAAATTTTGGCTCAAAAAGAAGCTATGAGAAATAATTACGATGATGCTTTATTAAGTAATTTTGAACAAAATATATGTGAAGCGACGACAAGTAATATTTTTTTTGTAACTCGTGATAATCATATCCTTACACCCTGTCTTAAAGATGGCATTTTGCCTGGAATCACAAGAAAATTTGTGATTAATAGTCTAATAAGATTGGGTTTTAATATTTCAGAACAAAGTGTTAATCTTGATTTATTAATTAGCAATAAATTAAATATTACTGAAGCTTTTATAACTAATTCAGTAATTGGCATAAATAGCGTGACTAAAATTAATAATTTTATACTCGATAATACTGATTTCGCTAAGATAGCTATAGATAATCTCTTGAGTGAGTATATAGGCATTAGTAAGCAATGTTTGGATTAAGCAATGCAATATTAAGGATGTGGAGTAATTT
The DNA here is from genome assembly GCA_018061105.1 of Gammaproteobacteria bacterium. Taxonomy (GTDB): domain Bacteria; phylum Pseudomonadota; class Gammaproteobacteria; order JAGOUU01; family JAGOUU01; genus JAGOUU01. Next base: position 8,777 of record JAGOUU010000004.1, on the reverse strand, counting down.
TCTCCCGATCATCTTTATCACTCGAGTCTACATCCATACTTGGAAAAGATTTTTTTAAGGCTTTTTTAACAGCCTGAGGAAAATCATGCTCGGAAGAAGTAAATAATTTTTTCAAAAAATGAATAATTTTTTGCTTAAAAGACACAGGGAAATACTCTGGATATTTTTGTAAATATTTGACTATAGATAGCGCTTTTTCACGATTGAAAATTCCTTCGAAGCATGACTCATAGACTTTCATAATTGCAACTGCTTTGTCATAATTTTGGGGTTTCAAGCTAAGATTAAAAAATTCTGCTTCACATAATTTTTTAATCTCACTACAGGGATCTGAAGGATCTGAGGGTATGTCTACATCTGACGTTAAATTTAGCATAAACAATTCCATAATAGGCAGTAAAGATTCAGCTCGTTCAGTTGCTATACCATATGTTGAGGCTTTGTCAAGAAAAGTATCTTTTAATTCTGTAATATAGTTAACTAGACTTTTTCTTTTTTTCTCGCCTAGTTTAGAAAGCATTCGTTTGATATATATATCACGTGCAGCCCAATCAAAATCCCCCTCTAACGGAGTACATCCAATTTGCAAAAGACGCGGCAAAGCAACTAAAGAAATCATCAAATCGCACCACATGCTAAACATTTGCCGATCATCCATGTCTCTTCTTGCGGATATCGTAGCTAATACTACATACAGTTTCTTTAATTTTTTCACACTATAAATCTCTTAATGTTCTTGAAATTATAGCTATCATCTCATAATTACATTAAGTTATTCTTAAATGGTATTAAGTTATGTGGAACCTCTGATAATGTAATAATCTCATATTCACGTTAAATAATGCTTAATGCTCCTCTTGAAATCAATACGTTATTTCAAGTATAGCGGTGCTAGGATAGGTTTATCGGTTTATCTTAGTGCCATTGGCATCAGACATCTTTGAGATCGTTCTATTCTTCTTTCGCTCTACTCATGTATTCACCAGTACGAGTATCCACACGAATAATTTCACCCGTTTGAACAAACAACGGCACTCGAACTACGGCACCAGTTTCAAGAGTCGCCGGTTTCCCGCCGCCGCCAGAGGTATCTCCACGCAGACCTGGATCAGTTTCGATAATTTTTAAATTAACAAAATTAGGTGGAGCAACGCTAAGAGGCACACCATTCCAAAGAGTTACAACACAAACGCTTTGTTCTTTTAGCCATTTGCTTGCATCTGCCACTGCAGTGTTATTAGCCACATGCTGTTCAAAAGTCTCATTCACCATAAAGTGCCAAAACTCACCGTCATTGTACAAATAAACCATTTCTTCATCGACGACGTCAGCTGCTGGCAGGCTATCACCTGATTTAAAAGTTCTTTCAATAACTCGGCCTGTTTTAAGATTTCTAATCTTAACGCGATTAAAAGCCTGGCCCTTACCTGGTTTAACGAATTCGTTTTCAATAATGCTGCCTGGGTCGTTATCCAACATAACTTTTAAACCCGCTTTAAACTCACTAGTATTATAGCTCGCCATTAGTTATAATCCCCTACTAATCTTAAAATCAAAATTCTTCGAAATATATCATATTATTTAGATGCATCATAGCGTTACTGATAATAATAACCCTAATAATTCTTGGCAATCTCAGCTAAAAAATACTATTAACAATCTTGAAGATTTATGTTCTATTGTTAATATAGATTTCACAGAGCTGAAAAAACATTATTTAAATCTTAACCCTACTTTCCCCTTACGCGCCCCAAAATATTTTGTTGACAAAATAACAAAAAGCAATATTGACGACCCCCTATTATTACAAATCTTGCCATTATCCCAAGAATTAATTACTGAGCCAGGGTACTGTCAAGATCCATTAGGTGAAAACCAAAATTATATTAAGGCACCAGGGTTAATTCATAAATATAATAATCGGATTTTACTCACGCTTACTAGCGCTTGTGGAATTCATTGTAGATACTGCTTTCGCCAATATTTTCCCTATAGTAAAAATATTATTGCTACTAATCAACGAAATTTACAATTAGATTATATTAGATCCCATAACCATATAAACGAAGTGATTCTCAGTGGTGGTGATCCGCTTTGCGTTAGCAATAATTATTTAGATTTAATTTTAGCTGAATTAAGCAGTATCAAACATATACAAACTATTAGATTTCATTCCCGCATGCCCATAGTCATCCCTGATCGTATTGACAATAGTTTTCTTGAAATCTTAGATAGATATAGTAATAATTTTAAATTTGTTTTAGTCACACACTGCAATCATCCAAACGAACTTGATGATTATATTAAATATAAAATGAAATTATTAAAAAATAATAACGTTACTTTATTAAATCAGTCTGTACTGCTGAAAAATATTAATAATAATCCAGAAATATTGATCAATCTTAGTAAAAAATTATTTGATTGCTATATTTTGCCTTATTATTTACATCTCTTAGATCCTGTACAAGGCGCTGGTCATTTTGATCTTACCGAGATTCAAGCAAAAAAAATCTTCCAAGAAATTAACTCAAAATTATCTGGTTATTTAGTGCCACGATTGGTTAGAGAAATCCCTGGCAAATTAAATAAAACAGTTATTCTATAAAATCATTTTATTCATAGTATAAAAAAATTTTATTAAAAAAAATTTATTTAAAAATTTTTTAATTTTTATTTAACTTTATAAATTAACTAGTCGATAAAGCTGCAATAGGAGAATAATTAAAGGTTGCTATCGATATGAATACAAATAAATTAAAAACTAAAATAGCAGTAAAAATAGTAACTATTGGCCTCGTTGGTTTGACTAGTTTGATTAGCTTGATTAGCTTGAGTACTTCATTATTTGGGGCAGTTCCTCTATGGGATATCTCTAGTACACCTCTATTCTTGGCTAAACCTGCCGACCCTTTGATTACACTAATATGGGATGATTCCGGCTCAATGTTAATTGAGAATTCTCCAGAGAGCCAAGATTATGCTAACATTGCCTTTCCTATTTCTTTCAGTACTTCCAGCTATTATGCAACGGCACAATTTGGTACGACTAACAATTCAAAATTAGTACGCGATCCCAAACAGAATGCTTTGTTTTTTGACCCATTTAAAACTTATAAACCTTGGATTAAAGCTGACGGTACGTTGTTACCGAATGCAACTTTTTCTGATCTTTGGAAATCACCATATAAAACTCACCCAGATGATAAATTAATTGTTAGCAATACTAAATGTAAAACTATGGATTTATCTACTTCTAGTAAAAAGCCATGTCATAATTACACGTATTGTAATGGTTTTAGCAGCTGTAAATACGGTGTTACAACAGCATTTACACCTGGAAATTTTTATTATAATGGCAAAGCATATTCATTAAAAAACATCACAACTAATTATGCAGCAAATTGGTTTTATACAGGTAGTCCTGCAATCACAACAACAAGTATGCTAGCAAATGCAGCTAATTGGTATACTTATTATAGAGATCGTAAAAATATTGGTAAAGCAGCATTGAGCTATGCACTACAAAATGTTCCAGAGAATATTAAATTAGGCTTCACAACTTTTTCTTACGCCCAAAACAATCCAAGCAGCCCTTTGATTTATCCTCATCAAAAATTTACTGGTACTAACAAGCAAGCTTTATTTGATGCTGTATTTAATGAAGATAATGCTGGTGGAACACCGACGCGTGAAGCTTTATTAAGTGTCAATAACTATATTAAAAATACTGACAGCCTATGGTACGAAAATAATGTACCGCTATCATGTCGCCGAGTATACAATATAATCATTACTGATGGCGTCTGGTCCAATGGTTCTATAAATTTTACCAAAAACTCAGATGGCACAGCAGGCACAACAATTACGGGCACAAATGGCCGCTCTTATACTTATGACCCAAATGCTGCTACTTCTTACAAAGATTCATATTCTGCAACTCTTGCAGATATTGCCATGGAGTTTTGGAAAACTGATTTAAGAACAGATTTAGACAATAACCTCTACGCTCCCGAAGAAAATAAAAATCAAGCTTTTTGGCAACATATTGTTACAAATTCAATAAGCTTAACAGATGATGTACCAACTGATATTCCTACTACTTGGCCAAATGTTATTTCAAGCTCCAATGCTAGCCAACGCTATATGGACCTATGGCATGCAAGTCTGAACAGTAAAGGTAATTATTTATTATCAACTGATTTTGATTCTGCAGTTGGTGCGCTGAAACAATTCTTAAATGATGCATCAAATTTAACATCTACTGTAGGTTATATTAATGCTGGGTTAGCTGTAAATGGGTATAATATTGACGCTAATTCAAAACTATACAAAGCATTTTTTAACCCCATAACTTGGAGCGGAGAGATCAGAGGGTATGATTTGGATACCAACGGCAACGTTGTAGTAAGCTCGACTTCTCCTTGGGAGGCCAGTAAAAAACTACCAGCTCCTGCCAGTCGTCAAATGATTGCCATGCTTAAATCAGGCACTAGTACTGTAACAAGGCCCTTTACTACTGCAGGTTTAACTCAGATCTTACCAGCAGCACAAATTTTATCACCAGATGTTATAAATTATTACAGAGGCGATCGTTCAAAAGAAGGTTATCAATATGATACCAGTATTCAAGGCTTTAGAACCCGTTCAACACCATTAGGAGATTTTGTAAATTCTAAACCAGTCTATGTTGGTCCACCAAGTGCAGATTATACCGATACTTCTTATACGTCGTTTAAAACTGCAAATGCGGCACGGACTCCTATGTTATATGCTGCTAGTAACGGTGGTTTCTTACATGGGCTTAATGCTACTACAGGCGTAGAACTTTTTGCCATAACACCAAAACTAGCTTATGACAAATTAGCAGCCAACTCTGTTGCAGGAGTTGCTCATACTTATAGTATTGATGGCACACCTAAAGCAGGCGATGTATTTTTTAATAACCAATGGAATACTATTTTAGTAACTCCGATGGGTGCTGGTGATGAAGGCATATTTAGCGTCAATGTGACCAATCCAGCAGGGATCACTGAAGTCACTGCAAGCACTTTAACTGGAAATGGTTTCTGGCAATTTGATGATACTATTGATCCTGACATGGGCTATGCTTATTCTGATGTTAGTATCGCACGAATCAGTAATACTAGCACAACACAGAAATGGGCTGTAATATTTGGTAACGGCTACAATAATACAAACGAAGATAGTTACAAAAGTACGACAGGAAATGCTGTGTTATTTGTTCTTAACCCACAGGACGGTTCAATTATTAAAAAAATTGACACTGGTGTAGGTAAATCTAGCGATCCAAGTGGTCTAGGACGTCCAAATGGTTTATCCTCTCCTACAGTTGTAGATTATGACAATGATGGTATCGCTGATTATGTTTATGCTGGTGATATCTTTGGTAACATGTGGAAATTTGATATTCGATCTACTACTCCTAGTAGTTGGACTGCAGTAAAATTATTCAATAATAATCGCTCACCAATGCAGTCTGTTACTTCTGCCCCAGATGTGAAAAAATATTCTAATGGAGCGGGTTTAATCGTTTATTTCGGTACAGGTAAATTTCTTGGTTCTGATGATATAGTTGGTACAGGAAAAAATAGTATCTATGGAGTCTTGGATGATTTAAAAACAACTGGTATTACCGTTTCACAATTGGTAGAGCAGACTATATCGAATCTTTCTGCTACTTCACGTGGACTTTCTTCTAATCCTGTAACATGGGGCACGCAATACGGCTGGGTAATTAATTTACCAACCAATGAGTTAATACTTAATAAACCAAGATTAAGCCAGGGTTATTTATTATTATCGTCTTATGTACCCGATCCTAATAATACAGTCTGTGTTAACAATCAAAAAGGTTATATTTATACTATAGACCCCACAACTGGCGGGGCTCTTTTGGGCAGTGCTATTGACATTAATAACGACGGTGTGATCGACAGTAATGATCTAGTTAATAATAAAGCTGTCAGCGGTATACAAATTAATACAGAGTACAGCAGCAGTCCGCTAGTCATGCAAATCAACAACACTAACAATAAGCTATTAATTAACACTCAAAAAGGTGAAATACTATCAATTATTACCGCTAGAGGCTACGCAGATCCAAAACAAAGATCTTGGAAGAAAGTTAGAACGACAGATGCTGAGAGATTGTAATATATAACATCTGGCGGAAATCGAGTAGGAGGGGGCCTCGAATTAGCCAACAGCTTGGCACCGAGGTTCTACTCACTGAGCACATGTTCTATAGCATTTACTAGTTTTGGCTTATCATAAGGCTTTTTAAGATAGATATCGACATTAAGTTGCATTGCAATTTTTCGATAAGATTCGTCATCTCGAGAAGTCATGATAATAACCGGTGTAGTTTTAAATTGTTCTTGTTGTCTAATATATTTTAAAAATTCTAACCCATTCATATTTGGCATGATTATGTCTAATAAAATTAAATCTGGGTTAAATAATTTTATTTTTTTTAGTCCATCGGCACCATCTACTGCCATAATTATATTATACTCTGGCCCTGATAAATACTGCTCAATAGCATGTCGCATAGTCGCTGAATCTTCTAAAACTAAAATATTATAATTTTTATGTTTTTGAGCAAGATCTGTCCCTGTTGCTGTTGCTATTCCTGTTTCTAGCACTCCAGTTTTAGAGCGATAACTATTTAGGATCGCAATAAGATCTAAAATTAAAACCACTTGATCGTCTTTATAAATAGTACCACCCATGTATTCATTGGACTCACGCATTTGAGCCGGCAATGGTCTTACTACAGCCTCTTCTATTTCGAAAAATTCTTCGACAATAAAGCCAAGTTTTGAACCGTTATATTTAACAACCAAGAGATTATAATACTCACTTTTTTGATTAAACTCTGAAAAACACGCGTAATAATCTTTTTTATCCATGTTGATTAAATCAAACATGTCATAAACTTGAATGTCTTTATAGACTGCAGTATCATTTTTATTGACTAATAACTCAGTTTTATTTATTTTTATAGTCTCATCTATAATCAAAATTGGTATTGCATAAATCAAATCGCAGACTTTTATAAATAATAACGGCTGTTTAGTTAAACTATAGGGAATTTTTATTGTAAACTTAGAGCCATGATGCTTTTTAGTTTCAACATTTATTACCCCACACAGTTGATTAACGATACTTTTTACTACATCCATGCCAATTCCACGTCCAGAGATTTGTGTTAAATTACCTTTATCTTTGGTCGAAAAACCTGAGATTGTTAGTATAGATATAAGCTCATCATTACTTAATGTCTGAGCAGTATGATCTGTTGAAATTAATTTTAATTCTTTTGCTTTTTTCAAAACTTTTTCAATATCTATCCCAGAACCATCATCACTTATTTCTATTAAGACAGCATTATTTTCTACGTAAATACTTAAATTTATAGTCCCTATAATATTTTTGTTAAATTTTCTTCTAGAATTTTCGTTTTCAATACCATGGTCAACAGCATTTCGGATCATATGATCTAAAATAGGAGTGATTTGCTCTAAAACTACGCGATCAATATTGCCCTCTAATTTACCAAGATTCAAATGAATTTTTTTGTGCAATTCACTTGCTATAGAGTCTACAAGATTTTCCAGCCTTGACCGAATGGCATTTAAGGGCACCATTCTCAAATTAATTAACTTTTCAAAAACACTTGCTATATTATTTTCATTATTTTTAATAAGTGACGCATGACTTTTATTTAATTCGATAAGATTATTAACAATAACCTGAAACTCTAGTTCACTAGGTTTGGTAAAGTTTTTTAATTTATCTGCTAAAACTTTATAATAGTTTATTTGACCAGCTAGTTGATGTTGACCAATTATTAACTCGCAAACACCATCTAAAAGACTGTCTAATTCATCATTAGCAATACGCACAGTTTGTCGAGTCGGCAGAGCTTTTTTGCTGTCTTGGATAAGTTTTTCTACAGGTGGATTTTTTAATAAAGTTGCGATAGATATCTGTGAAATATTGTCTTCGAATTTAGAATCAGACTTAAAATCAGTTTCAGAAAAATTTAACTTTAATAATTTAGGTAATTCTGGTATTGATTTTTCTTGATATGCTGTTAGTAAATTACTAATATGTCTAGCCCCTGTATGCAAAACTTCTACATGTTGCTTGGAACATAAATGTACTTTTGCAGAGTATTGCGCAACTAATTCTTCTAGATGGTGCGCCCAATCACTGATGAGGGTAAAACCAACCATACGACCTGCACCCTTTAAAGTATGCAGCTCACGACTAAATGAATTTATTAATTCAGGATCAGCTGGGTTTACACTCAAATTATCAAGAAGTTGATATAAATTTTCTAGAATATCATTTGCTTCATCAAAAAATATTTCTGTTAAATCATCTGTTTTATTCTTATCAGATAACTGTAATTGTTTAGGTTGCTCATCAGAAATTATCTTATCTTCTAAAATATTCTCTATTGCTGCAAATGGTAAGCTATCAATCAGCTTTTTAGCAGCTTTAAGATAAAAAGCAAAACCACGGTTGTTATATAAAGATTTTGCTATTTCCTTAAGATATTTGACAAATACACTGGTATTTTGTTTAAGACTGGGACTAATTTGCTCTAAGGATTTAATTTTATCTAAATAATTATTAATAATATTGACTACCGCTGGTACAGCTAACATATTAAATATATTAACTAATTTGTGTAAAGATTCTTTAATAAAATTTGCTGTTACGGAGCATTCACTAGCTATAAC
>JAGOUU010000031.1 GCA_018061105.1 Gammaproteobacteria bacterium | reverse complement strand
CCGTATAAGACTTCCGAAGCTACGCCTACAACAGGTCCAGCAACAGATACTTTAGTGAAAAATGCTTTTGAATACAGACCAGTTGGTTTAAATTTGAAAATTACACCAATGATCACTAAAGGTGATACTGTCAGATTGACCATTGAGCAAACTACTGGAACTGTGAAATCTGGAGATAGTACTACGCCCACGACCTCAGAGCGTAGTATCAAAACAGCAGTAGCTGTAAATGATAAAGATATCTTAGTGTTAGGTGGTCTTATCGAAAGCCAACGTGAAGCCGGAGAAGTAAAAGTACCATTTTTAGGTGACATTCCTCTTGTAGGAGAATTATTTAAACGGCGTTCTGATTCAATTACTAAACGTAATCTTTTAGTATTTATTAGACCTGTTGTTATTCATGATCGTGAAGAAAGCAACAATGTTTCTTTAAGTAAATATGATTATATGCGTGATAATCAATTATTATATAAATGGGATCCGTATTCTAAAATTGCTAAAGAAAGGATGACAGAGTTACCTGATTTAAGCAGAAGTGCGGCTAGTGCCCAGAAATTGAACTTGCCGGATGCTTTTGATGGCTGAGTTAAAACCAAAATTAAACCAAACTTATAATTTAAGTTATAATTTTGCTATAAAACACGGGGTAATCTTAAAAAATCTTGAAGATGATCAAGCACAGGTTGCATGCTTAGAAAAAATTTGTGCGCCAGAAGTTTTATCAGAATTAAACAGGTATTTAAATGTACCTCTAGAAATAGAAATCTTATCGAAAGAAGATTTTAATAATTTATTAAATAACGCTTATAGTTCTTCTTCTTCTGATGCTAAAACGATGATGGCTGATATAGAAGATGATATTGATTTAAGTGCTTTTGCCCAACAATTACCGTCGACGCAAGATCTTCTAGCCAGTGAAGATGATGCGCCAGTAATCAGATTAATTAATGTGTTATTAACTCAGGCCATTAAACAAGATGCATCTGATATTCACATAGAAACTTATGAAGACAAAATCATTATTAGATTTCGCATTGATGGCATATTACGCGTGGTCTTAGAGCCGCAAAGAGCTCTTGCGCCTATTATTATTTCTCGTATAAAAGTTATGGCTAAATTAGATATAGCCGAAAAACGTCTGCCACAAGATGGCCGTATCGGACTTAGAGTAGCTGGTCGGGAAGTTGATCTTAGGGTATCAACAATGCCGACGACCTATGGCGAACGCATTGTCATGCGTATATTAGATAAGCAATCTAGCAGATTAGATCTTGCTCAATTAGGCATGAATAAGAAAATCTTAACTCAGATTCACAAATTATTAGAAAACCCTTTTGGTATACTGCTAGTCACTGGTCCAACGGGCTCTGGTAAAACGACAACTTTATATTCTATGCTATCCGTATTAAACCAGACAACCAGAAATATTCTGACAGTCGAGGATCCGGTAGAATATAATCTAGAAGGAATTGGGCAAACTCAAGTTAACACAAAAGTTGAAATGACTTTTGCTAAAGGTTTAAGAGCAATTTTGCGACAAGATCCTGACATAGTTATGGTTGGAGAGATTCGTGATCTTGAAACCGTTGAAGTCAGTATTCAAGCTAGTTTAACTGGGCATTTAGTTTTATCGACATTGCATACCAATACAGCTATTGGAGCAATAACTAGACTACGTGATATGGGTGTCGAACCATTTTTATTATCTTCCAGTGTCATAGGTGTTTTAGCTCAAAGGTTAGTAAGATTATTATGTCGTTATTGTATGATATCGTTGCCGGCTGATCCGGCGACTTGTGATCTCTTAGGAATAGATCCTAGCAATCCGCCAATGTTAAATTACCCGGGTAATTATAGTAATAATAATGTGTTGAATGCTAATAAATATTTTTGCGAACATTGTGGCAGCACTGGGTTTATGGGACGCTCAGGTATCTATGAGCTAGCAGTAATAGACGATCAAATGCAGCAATTAATCCATCAAGGCGCAAGTGAACAAGAGCTTGAGCGTGAGGCTAGGAAAACAAATCAGAGCATGAGTTCAGACGGTATCAAAAAAGTTTTAGCAGGATTAACCAGCGTAGAAGAAGTCCTACGTGTAATTACTATTGAGAAATAATTATGCCAGCTTTTGATTACAAAGCGATCAATAAATATGGCAAAGAAACAAAGGGAGTTCTTGAGGCTGATAGTGCAAAATCAGTGCGAGTAAAACTTCGTGAGCAAGATTTGATACCGATTAGTATAGAGATGGTTAGTGACAGCCAAGTTTATAAAAAAGGATTATTAAGTAGTCTTGGCTTAAGTTTTAAGCTAAAACATAATAAACTCAAAGTCTCTGAATTAGCTTTAATAACCCGTCAATTAGCTACGCTATTATCTTCTGGATTACCCATTGATGAATCTTTATTGGCTATAATACAACAAACCGAAAGTGATAAAATTGCGCGTATTATGAGCGCTGTTCGAGCTAAAGTACTAGAAGGACATTCTTTATCTGCAGGTATGGCAGAATATAAAAGTGCTTTTCCAGAGATTTACCGCGCGACTATACACAGTGGCGAACATTCTGGGTATCTAGATATGGTTTTAGAAAATCTAGCTGAGTACACAGAAAAACAATTTTATTTTAATCAAAAAATAAAACAAGCTTCTATTTATCCTAGCTTGATGATCACGGTTTCTACGGCAATGGTTATAATGCTATTGATCTACGTAGTCCCCCAAATGGTAGATGTTTTTAAAGATACGGGTCATCAGTTGCCGTTTTTGACGATAGCTTTATTAAATCTCAGTAATTTTCTTCAAACATTTGGAATTTATTTACTGAGTTTATTTTTAGCCTTAGGTCTATTATTTAAAAAAGCCTTACAGAAAAAATCTAATAAATATAAATACCATAAGTTTTTACTGCGCTTGCCGTTGTTTAGTAAAATTATAAAAGTCAGCAATACTGCTCGTTATGCTAGGACTTTTGGTATATTAATTCAAGCAGGAGTGTCTGTGTTAGAAGCTATGGGGACAGCTAATCAAGTTGTTACTAATTTGTTAATTTTTGATGCTCTTGAAATAGCGCGACAAAAAGTCAAAGAGGGTATAAATATAAGCCGGGCTTTAAAAGAAACAAATTATTTCCCTGCTATGAGTATCCATTTGATTGCAAGCGGGGAAAGTAGTGGTAAGCTAGAAGCAATGTTAGACAGAGCATCTAATTATCAAGAAAAAGATATAGAAAGTCTGATTGCGACTTTTATAAGCTTATTTGAACCGTTTATGATTCTAACTATGGGTGTGGTTGTGTTACTAATAGTACTAGCCATTTTGTTGCCTATATTCCAAATGAATCAATTTGTTGGTTAACATGGTTAAATATAATTAAAATAAATAGGAATAATTTATGCAGTATAAAAATATTAAAAATTTAAAAATTAATTCAGGTTTTACTTTGATTGAAATCATGGTCGTAGTGATAATAATAGGTATCCTAGCGGTACTAATAGTCCCTAGTATTATAGGTCGGGTTGATGATTCCCGCATTACAAAAGCTAGAGTAGATATAGCAACTTTAGAAACATCGTTAGATTTTTATCGCATAGACAATGGTGTGTTCCCTACTACTGAGCAAGGCTTACAAGCTTTAGAAACAGCACCTACTACTCAGCCATTACCAATGAATTGGAAAGGACCTTATCAAAAACGTCTATCTCGTGATCCATGGGGTGAGCCTTATCAATACCGCAATCCAGGTACTCATAGTAATGGTGTAGATATTTTTAGTTTTGGACCAAAAGGGCGTAGTGCTACAGATGAGTCTGGTTATATAGGAAACTGGGATCTAAAATGAGATTTAAAAAACAATCAGCATTTACACTATTTGAAATAATGGTTGTACTAATGGTGATTGGACTCACAATAGGAATAATAAGTATTTCAACTAATAGTCTACAAGCACGCAACGAACTGCAGCCTTTTGTTGATAATCTTTATCAAAAGATTACAAATCTTGAACAAGAGGCGATGCTTAAACAAACAGAATTTGGATTGAGTGTTTTTTCAAATAAAATTGATGTTTTAAGCTATAAAATTAATAATAAAGATAAAAAAAATATTTGGGAATATAAAAAAACATTCAGTGTCCCAAGTAACATAACGTTAAAATATGAAGTTACAGAGCCAAATTTATTTATAAAAAGTACTGAAAATAGTACTCCGGAGATTATAGTGACGTCAGGCGGGTATGTTACGCCTTTTAAGTTAATAATCAGCCATCCAGCAGAAAATTGTTATTATATTATTACAGCCCAATTTAGCGGTGAAATTAGTTTAGAGGCTATAAAATTTTGAAATTAAATAAACAATCGGGCTTTACCTTATTTGAAGTTATGATTGCTTTAGCCATATTAGCTACTACTATGGTCGCAGCTATTATGACTGCAGATAACGTCTTACATCGAACGGTTAATATAGAAAAAAAATTATTAGCCCATTGGGTTGGTATGAATATTTTAAACAGCATGCAGTTAAAATTACTACCGAATAAATTAGAAGTTACCTCTAATCCTATAGCTGGTAAATCATCTATGCGTGGTCAAGATTTTGAGTGGAAGTTAAAAATTACTCAACAAAATTTAGCGGATATTCCCTTGTTAAATATGCAGGTTACAGTTTTAGAAAGTGAAGATCACGCGGGCAATAAAAAAAATGTTTTAGATGTTTTAAATAGGTCCAGTATTAAAAATTAGAATAATATGGCTAAGAAAAATATTCAAAAAAACGTAAATGGCTTTACATTATTAGAAATAATGATTGCATTATTTATTTTCTCTGTTTTAGCGATCTTATCTATGCGTGGAATCAAGACCACTTATATGGCCAAAGAAAAGTCACAACTAGCTTTAGATCAATTAGCTGAGCTAGAAACAGCCTATGTTTTAATTCAAAAAGACTTAGAACAAATAATCAACCGTAATGTTTTCGAGCCATCGGGTGGAATTAAATTATCTTTTTTAATGCCGATTGATAATCTTACAACTAGCGGGACAAAATCAGGTCTAAAAGATGAGTTTGGCTATAATCGTTTAGAGTTCAGTCGTACTGGCAACAATACGACCATGTTAAACCAAAGAGTCAGTGATTTGCTACGGGTAGCTTATTATCAAAACGAGGATAAATTGATCAGGCATTCGTGGCGGCAAATCGATCCTACTAAAAATACTTTGGTCGATAAGCGGCGGTTATTAACTCATTTAGAACAATTGGATTTCTATTTTATAGACAACATGGGTCGTAAATCTCAAGTTTGGCAGCCTAAACCGGCTCAGGTGAGCATTAACCCTAGTCAGCCTACATTAGAGCTTCCCCGTGGAATTATAATGAATTTTAAAGTTAAACAATATGGCAATATTGAATGGTTATTTATTTTACCTGAAGTCTTAAATAAAGCTTGATTATGATAACTACTATATGATTATTAAAGCAAAAAATTCAGGCACAGCAATTATCACGGTAATACTGATTGTTGCCATCGTCAGCATTACAGCAATTACGATGCAGGGTTATTTGCGAAGTGAAATCAACCGTACTCAAATGATTATTGATAGTGACGAGTTATATAATAATTTGCTAAGCATAGAATCTTGGGGGCTAGCTATTATAAGTAAACTAAGTCAAAACCCCGATCAAAATTTGAAACTAGAGACCATAAATAATAATATTAATTTATATGGGCTAGTTATAAATCAGGGAAATTTATTTAATATAAATTATTTAAATAATAATAAAGTTTGTCAATTATCTGAACCAGATTCACAGCAAAAAATTATCAATAAAATTTTTATTGATCTGTTAATTTTAACTAATAATGAAAAAAATAAATTAACTGTTGAACAGGCTACGGATATAACAAAAAACATTCAAGGTTGGACATGTCCACAGAATCCTAGTCCTGAAGATATCCCAGCGTCTGGTGATAGCACAGTCTGGAGTTATCAAGCAGCTGGGCAGTTATTTACCGACATATCAGAATTAAGATTGGTAAACGGCATGACAAAAGAGATCTACGAAAATATAAAAAATTTTATAACTGCTATTCCTGCTTCAGCTAATAATAATAGTTTGTTTAATTTAGACAGTATATCACCAGAAGTTTTTGCTGCTATTGCCCAAACAGATCTAGCAAGCTCTATGCAGTTTTTGAACACGAATAAAACTATTGCAAAAGCTGAGCAGTTGAATGCAGCCGTAGGATATATTAGGGCTCGTAATGTTTACCAAAACCAAGAGCTAGATATCATAAAAAACTTAATTAGTGCTAGTAGTAACGCTCAGTCAAGTTTTTATATAATAAAAAGTAATGTTTCAAAAAATGATTATATGATGAGCATGCAAACATTAGTAACAGGTGGCACGGATATTAAGTTAATCTGGCGGAAAAGAGGATAAAATATGCAAGAATTAATTTTTATCAGACTGCATCAAGGAAATAATATATTAGAAAGCAATATTGAGTGGCTAGTAACAGATCATCACGGCAAAATAATTGAGTTTACAAATAAATCAGGATTATTTAATAATCTTATACAACTAGATTTATCTTCAAAAAAATTAATATTGATTATTCCTGATCAAATGGTCAGTTATCATCTGGCTCATATTCCTATTAAAGATGCCAAAAAACGTCAACAGGCTGTTGGGTATATTCTAGAAGAAAAGATACTATCTAATATAGAAAATACAGTTTTTTCAATTGGCCATCAGATTGCAAAAGATCGTTACTTAGTAGCAGTAGCTGATAAAAATAAATTAGAGAATATTTTAGCTGAGCTAAAAAATAATTTTAACCTTATTCCAAGTACTGTTTTAACAGATGCTTTATGTTTGTTTAAAAATCCAGATTTAAATGATCAAAATAATCATAAGTTATATTTAAATCAAGATAACAATTTATTCTTTATTATTAATAATACAGTAACTTTAGCAAAATTAGATAATTTAGATTTACTATTAGAATCTTATGAAACTAATCTTAATGTTGATATCTACAAGCACCAGATAGAGAACATCGGTCAATTATTACCAAAAAATTTTAAAAAATTAAATATAAAAACAGAACAAATCATAGTTGATTGGTTACCATTTTTAGTAACATCGTGGTTTAGCAATCGTAAGTATAATAAAACAGACTTAAGTGCTAATTTGATCAAACGCAAAGGCTTAGGCTTAGGTTTAGGCTTAGAATTAAAATTTAATAAATTATGGCCTTATATAGCTTCTGTTTGGATAATAACTTTTGGTTTTTTTGTAGCTTATAAATATTTTGATAATAACATTTTTAGCGCGAGACTAGCGGATTTAGATAATTTAACTAAGTCCACCCTTAATAGCATTAATATAAGTACTAGTAGTTTAGAAAATGCTGATAAATTAATTGATCGTCAGATAAGTAATATAGACTTTGAGCTAAAAAAACAACGAGTAAATGACGAATTTTTTATATTACTTAGTGTTTTTGCCGAGAACTTTAGTCAAATTTTTAAAATGAATTCGGCAAAATTTTTGGATCATAATTTAGAAATAAGTTTTGATATTAATAAAAACGATAATAAATATTTAGATAATATTAAAAAAGATCTCGCTAAGCATAGTATAAGCCTGCAAGAAAAATATACAGAAAAAGATGCTGATTATAGCAATGCTATCTGGAATCTTAAATTAATAAAGTAATATAAAATTAATAAAATATGTTAAAAAAAATCCAAGAATTAAGTTCAAGAGAAAAAATATTAATTTTATCAGCGGTGGGATTAATTTTTTTTATGTTTATTTATTATGGCGTTGGGAAAATGCCTAATTTATTTCAGCCTAGTGTACGTCCAATAGTTGAACGCAACACAGAGACTTTTCAATTGTTAATTCCTAAGATTAATAAATTAAAACAAATGCAGGCGCAAGTACATTCACATCAGAAAATTCCTAATGGTAATTTATTTAATTTTATCGAGCAGCATAAACCAAAATTAGATCTGACAGACAAGGCAGGACAAGAAAAATTATTATTTTTCAATCAAGATAATGGTAAGCAAGTTTTAGTTATATATAATGGCGTGGGTTTTGATAGTTTAATAAAATGGCTAGAAGATCTGCATATGAGCTATGGAGTTAAGGTTATAAAAGCTCAATTTTCTAGTATACCAGGCAAAAAAACTGGTTATACTAATATTGAGCTTTTAATAAGCAATGGGTAGATTTTTAATTAAGTTTCCCCTGGTTCAATTTGTTAAATACTGGGTGTATGAGGTGTAATTGTTACACGCCCTGGTAAAAGGGGATCAGGACGAGCCCATTTTCTAACAAGAAGTCTAAGAACTTTTGTTTCTATAGGATTCAGATGGCCAGCAGATCCTACTTTAGCTAAAAATATACGATCGATTTTTAATTTGCCTTCTAATTCAAATTTTTCTATATCATCAGGATTACAAACCGCTATTTGTAGAGTGCCTGTGCTAGGTGTATCCGGAAAAGGTTTAAATTTATATTTTTTAAGATAATCAGTCAAATTTTTAGATTTGGATAACTTCATAAATTCACTTAATAAAATTTTTGTTTCATGAATTAAAATTACATGCGGAAAAGTATGAGGATAACCAAAGTAAGATTGGTTTATTCGAATAAAGGTCTGTAAATCTCCAACGGTAGAATTGGCATAAAGATAAAAATTGGCAGCTTCGTCAGTAAATATTTTATCTAAATTTATTAATTTTATAGTGATAAATTTATTTTTATTAATAAGTCCTAAAAGATCTAAAAAATAATACCAAACACCCATATCATACCTCCTTGTATTGATTGATCTGCATTTTTTAGGATAAAACTATCTATTTTCTAAGTCAATATATTAGAAAGTATAGAAAGTATAGAAAGTATAGAATCTAAGAAGCCATAGCCAGAATACTATTCCATTGTTTTTCTGTTACGGGCATAATGGATAATCTGTTGCCGAGTTTTAATAAAGTAAAGTCCCCCAGATCTTTATTATTTCTTAGATCTTGTAATAGAATAATTCCAGAGAATTCTTTCTTAAACTTTACATCGACCATGTACCAGCGAGGATCTTCAGGCGTGGCCTTTGGATCATAATATTTGCTCTTAGGATTGAGAGAAGACAAATCTGGGTGACTAGTACAAACTATTTCAACTATACCTGCAATGCCTGGTTCAGGACAGCTAGAATGATAAAAAAAAGCTAAATCTTTGAGCTGCATTTGATCACGCATCATGTTTCTAGCTTTATAGTTGCGGACACCATCCCAGGATTCTGTTTTATTAGGACGCTTCTTGAGATCGTCTATACTAAAGCTAGATGGTTCAGATTTCATTAACCAATAGTTCATGATTATAAGCTCAAATATTTATATAATTAATTGTAAATCTCCTAGCGCTTTAAAGCTACTGTATAAGTTATAAATAAGTTATATAATTAATGTTATGTAATATAATATATTTTAAAAATAATTATTTATGTCTGAGTTATATAATAATCTAAATAAATTGGCAGAAAAAACTGCTAAATTAAATTTACCCAATACTAAGTATCATATTTTTATATGTTGCGATCAAACTAAAGAAAACGAGAGTAAGCAATGTTGCAGCAAAGCTGATGGTTTATTAGCCTGGGATTATTTAAAAAATAGGCTTAATGAATTAAATTTAACTAGTAAGTGCGGAATACAACGCACTAAAGCAAATTGTTTGCGTATTTGTACTCATGGACCTATTGTGGTTATCTATCCACAAGGTGTTTGGTACCATAGTTGTATGCCAGAAGTATTAGAACAAATTATTCAAAGCCATATAATAAATGGCCAAATCCTGACAGAATATGTTTTGCCAGATATAATAGAAAATAAATAAAAATATATTACTAAATTAAGGATTCTATCTAATGGCCTACTCACAAGATGATTTAAAAAGACAAGCAGCAAAATATGCAATGAAGTTCGTTGCTGAGCATACTATAATTGGCGTTGGTACAGGCTCCACAGTAAATTATTTTATTGAAGAGTTAGCAAAAATAAAAGGTCGAATCGATGCCACTGTCTCAAGTTCTAAAGCTACTACCGCATTGTTAAAAAAACATGGGTTGCCCGTTGTGGAATTAAACCATGTTGATTTCTTACCTATATATATAGACGGTGCTGATGAGGCTATGCGTTATGGTCAGCTAATAAAAGGCGCTGGTGGAGCATTATTACAGGAAAAGATCTTAGCTTCTAGTGCTAGACAGTTCGTGTGTATTATAGACGAAAGTAAGCTAGTGAAGAAATTAGGAAATGCTCCTGTGCCGGTAGAAGTTATTCCATCTGCGCGCAGCTTGGCTGGCCGAGAATTAGTGGGCTTAGGCGGGGATCCCATCTATCGGGAACATTATGTGACAGATAACGGTAATATTATATTAGACGTTGAGCGTTTAAAAATTTCTAATCCAGTTGAACTAGAAGAGGCTATTAATCATATCTCAGGGGTGGTATGCTCAGGAATATTTGCTAAGAATCCAGCTGATATATTAGTAGTAGCGACCCAAGATGGGATTCATGAGTATCCAGAAGGTTTGAGTTAAAATATAAGATAGTATACTATATCCCTAATTATTTAATTAATTAGGGCCAAATAATCAAGATGAACCAGGAAGATAAGCAGAAAGCCTTAGAGTATCATGCTAACCCTATCCCGGGTAAAATAGCCATTAGTATTACTAAATCGACACAGACTCAACGTGATCTATCTTTAGCTTATACACCAGGAGTTGCAGAGCCTGTTCGTGAAATTTCTAAAGATCCTAATAATGCTTATAAATATACTAATAAGGGTAATTTAGTTGCTGTAATTTCCAATGGGTCTGCTGTTTTAGGGCTTGGCGATGTAGGGGCTTTAGCTAGCAAACCAGTGATGGAAGGAAAAGCCGTTTTATTTAAAAAATTTGCTGATATAGACGTCTTTGATATAGAAATTGCGAGCGACAGCCCAGAAGATTTAATTAATACTATTGCTCGAATAGCCCCTACGTTTGGTGGGATTAATCTTGAAGATATAAAAGCACCAGAGTGTTTTGCTATTGAGCAGGCGTTAATAGAACGTTTAGACATTCCTGTATTTCATGACGATCAGCATGGCACGGCTATCATAGTCGCAGCTGGTTTATTAAATGCTTTAGAAATAGTCAATAAACAGCTTGAAAATATTCGTATCGTATGTTTGGGTGCTGGTGCTGCAGGTATTGCTTCTATGAGATTGCTCACAGCTTTAGGTGCTAAAAAAGAACATTTATTTATGGTTGATCGTCAAGGCGTAGTTAATACAGCGCGTTTAGATCTAAGCCCGCATAAATTCGCATTTGCTAATGATGATATAAATTGTAAAACTTTAAAAGATGCTTTAGAAAATGCTGATGTATTTATAGGTGTTTCTGGTGCTAATTTATTGCCAGTAGAGTATTTACAAGTTATGGCAAAGGATCCTATTGTTTTTGCGTTATCCAATCCAGATCCAGAAATTGAGCCTCATTTAGCACATGCAGCTCGTGCTGATTTAATTATGGCTACCGGGCGTAGTGATTATCCAAATCAAGTAAATAATGTCTTAGGCTTTCCGTATATATTTCGTGGTGCTCTAGATGTTCAGGCGACATGTATTAATCAAGATATGCATATTGCAGCAGTGGAAGCAATCAGATCCTTAGCAAAAGAACCTGTGCCAAAAGATGTTATGTTGGCTTATCCAGATACTAAGTCTCTGAGTTTTGGACGGGATTATATTATTCCAAAACCATTTGATTTGAGATTAAAAACACGAGTATCTGATGCCGTTGCAAAAGCTGCTATAGCGACTGGCGTTGCTTGTAAAAATATTTAAAATAATTTATAAAAAAATTGGGAGTTATCTATTATGAAAGATCCAGTTAAAGTTGTTGTTACTGGTGCCGCTGGGCAAATAGCCTATAGCTTATTATTTAAAATAGCTGCTGGCCAAATGCTTGGGCCTGATCAACCAATTATTTTAAATCTTTTAGAAATTACACCAGCTCTTAAAGCTCTTACTGGCGTAGTCATGGAACTAGAAGATTGTGCTTATCCATTATTAACACAGGTAAATATTACAGATGATCCTAATGTAGCATTTAAAAATGCTGATTATGCTTTATTAGTTGGCGCACGCCCACGTTCTAAAGGCATGGAGCGTGCTGATTTATTAACAGCTAATGCTGAAATTTTTAGTGTCCAAGGTAAGGCTATCAATAATCATGCTAATAAAAATATTAAAGTTTTAGTTGTCGGTAATCCAGCAAATACTAATGCATTAATTACAGCTGAGAATGCACCAAATATTAATCCAAGACAAATACATGCCATGATGCGTTTAGATCATAACCGTGCAAAAGCACAGTTAGCAAAACATTTAAATTCACCGGTGAGTTATATTAAAAAAGTTACGATATGGGGTAATCATTCTGCATTACAGTACCCGGATGCTTTGCATGCTGTAAATAATAATGAGCCTGTGGCAAGTCAAATTAAACAAGAATGGTTAGAGCAAGACTTTATTCCAACTGTACAAAAACGCGGAGCGGCGATAATAGATGCTCGTGGGTTATCAAGTGCAGCAAGTGCAGCAAATGCAGCTATTGATCATATGCGTGACTGGGTATTTGGTACGGATAAAAATGACTGGGTAAGCATGGGTGTACCAAGCGATGGTAGTTATAATATACCAGCAGGGGTTGTCTTTGGTTTCCCATGTGTTTGTAAAAACGGTGATTATCAAATCGTCCAAGATCTTAAATGGGATAGTTTTAGTAAAACTAAAATACAAACTAGTCACCAAGAATTACTTGATGAGCGTAAGGCTGTGGAGCATTTGTTTTAATATAAATGGGATTAACATAGTTGTTGGTTAAACTATGTTAAGCTATGTTAAGCTATAAGGAGTAGTGAAGCTGGATTTGTTGCTGCAGATATTGTAGATCTGTTCAACCAATGACCCCGTATTTTAACACCTCTGAATTTGTACGAGTGCAAAGCGGGTTCAAATCAAAAGAGCAATGGTTTTAAAAAACTTTATACTGCAATCTAGACTCTATAACTACGCCTAATATACTTAAATTATTCTTGCAGTTATCTAAAAGCACATAATCAGAAAAACCAGATTCTATAGGTCGTAAATATATTTTATTTTGGTCATCAATAGAAATTAATCTTAAGAAAAATTGTTTAATTTTATTATTATAAATAAAAATTAAATCATCATGTTGTAGTTCACGCTTCGGATCTATAAGAATTAAACAATTTTGTAGAACAGAATTAGTATTATCTAATTTATAATTAGTGGCAAAAGTCAGATCAGAAATTGATTGATTATAAATTAACCATTGTTCAATCGGAGTATTAGAAGTTTTATTATTAAGCCAAGTAAAAATTTCTGTGTTTGGTATAACAGGAACTTGTTTTATATTAGCTATATTATTATCTAATGGACTATAACCTAAAAGCTGATCAATAGTAATATTAAAAAAGTCGGCAAGTGGTCGTAACGTACTAATAGTCGGATTAGAATCAGGATTATTTTTGATGCGAGATAAGCTCGCAAGAGAAATATTACAGGCTTTTGCTAAAGTAGACTCGTCTATTTGAAGAGCCTGCATAAATTGAGCAATGACAGTGCCAACTTGATGTTTTGAAGAATTGGTATTTTCTATCTCGAGTTTTTTTACGCCAGTCATAAGTTATAGCTTATATTTTATATGAAAAATTATTATAAATTTTTTAATTATATTTTGCAATTGTAAGGTAAAATATAAATTTAGTTAGTATAGCATATTTAACTTATTAACTAATTTTACATAAAATTGACTAGTATTAAAACTATATTATTCAGGAGAGCAACATGGTACAACCAAAAAACTAATCTGAATAGTTACATCTAGCTAAATGTTCTGCAGGAAGGGCTTGTTGATGTTCTAGAAACTGTATCATCGCGGTGATCACTCTCATCCATGGGAATCAACCATTCTCCTGCTGTGGTACCTGGGCAAATCGCCGCTGTGCTAGTCGAGCTTGCAGAGCCGTCAATAGTACCAGGCAGTGGTTGTGCTATTTCTTGGACAAATTCAATTCTAGATTGAGAGTATTTTTCCAAGGCTTGCTGAATTAATTCAAGTTGACGTGATGATGCAAGTGCTTGCAGGCTATATGAGCTTATTGCAACAAATTGAAAATCTAAAATAGATAAATCTAACAATACTTGCTTGAAGGCTTTTTTGGAAACTTTTTGATAGTATTCTGCTTCATGATGCGCACGGGAAGCTGACGGCATATTAACTAAAACCCAAGATTTGAACCCATTATTAATTAGAATGTTTGTTTTAATAGCTTGGAGCATTCTTGTTGTAAAATCTATAATATCTTTGTCTTGTTGTTCTAGTTTACCTCTACTAGATTCACTATATTTTTTAGCTTGTTTGGCTGTTTCCCTGGCGGCTAAAAGTCTTTTACGTTCTTCTATTCGTTCTTCTATACTTTGTTGTAGATAACTCATATAACCTCAAGATATTAAATATATTAATCTAGATGTCGCAGGTTACAATAGAGTTGTCAACTTTTCAAGTTATCAAGTTATAGTTTTGTAAAATAATTTCTAGTCATTTCCGAATAATGTGTTTCTTGTAATTTACCACGTCGTGAGCACATGAGATTATTAACATCTATTTGATAAGAAACAAAAGCATTATTATTCTCATCATAGAATTCTATATAGCAATCAGGGAAGCCTAGTACATGTCCAAACTCATGTCTTATAGTCCATTGCGCATCCCATTCCGTTAATGGCTGATTAGAGTCCATAACTATGTTATTGCCGCCTAAATCATTCACATGTGGAGTTACGCCAGATTCAAAAGTTATATTAGGTATATTATCACCATTAGTATACTGTAATAATAACTGCCAGCTTCCCCATCGCCATTCTTTTTCTATATTATGAAGAAAAATTTTAATACCAACATCTTCGAGATCTTGAAATGGTATGATAGCAAAAGAAGTTTGATTCGGGCCATCGGTCCATAATATATCGTTTCGAACAGCTTGTGTTGGAATTTGAAAAAAATTCTGATAAATTTTTTGGCTGTTATTAAAGTATTTTTGGTAGAATACAGTAGCATCACCATTATTAGAAACTAAACTGTCTGTGAAATACTGATGACAGTTTGATTCATCATGCTCTGTGTTGAGACATTGGTTTTCTAGCCAAACGCCAATTTTTTTTTGTTCTTCAGGTATTAAGTTGTTAAAGTTTTCAAGTTTTTCTGTGCGATCTATGAGATGCTCTAAATGATAGTACCCTCTAATATCTTTAAAACGAACAGCTTTGAGCTCATCTTTGTATGGAAATAATAAATTCCAACGTGCAGCATTTTGATAAGCATAATCAACTATTAGGCCGTATTTTAAGTAATCATCTTTCGATAAAGAACTTGGTAGATCATTTGTTAAATCTTGTTTTTTTAATAATATATCAAGCATTTCTTTTGGTATAACAGTAAATAATTTATTATACTCAGAAAGTACAAAGTCTTTACTGAGATTACGTGAAGAAGTAATAGGAAAGCTCCGGCTCTTACTTGGTGAAGAGAATTCAAGTTGATCGTCTGTTGATCTAAAAGTATTCATATGGTTGAGCCAATCCCAATTACGTTTACCTATATCTAATATAGGCTGAAGATCCGGATCTGTATTTGTAAGTAATGATAAGTTTGATTCTAAAAGATTCAAATATTGACTGCCGCTAGCATCGGGAGGCAGATCGTACTTAGCTAGTATATTTTGACTGGCTAAATAAACTTGGCTTGAACTAAGAAGACAGCAGCTGGTTAAAGCTGTAAAGATTCTTTTTCTCATATCATTCCTTGATAGATTAATAAATGATTAATAAATGATTAATTGATAATTATTTTGTCGGGTAAGTGTAATCTGTCAGATCAAGTCTGGAGATTTACACATTAAGCAGACTTTTTCTTTTTCTTTTTCTTTTTCAAGTTTTCTAAAATTTTTTCTTTACGATCTTGTATGTCTTCTTTAATTGAAATAGCTTCTTTGGCAGTTAAAACTTCTTTGGCT
>JAGOUU010000003.1 GCA_018061105.1 Gammaproteobacteria bacterium | reverse complement strand
TTGGCGCATTATTGTCCTTAACTTCGACCAAAGCTCGTCGCTGAGCATTAGTCGGACCATAGCAAACTCGTTTTATATTATTTTATTTAGACAACATAATATTACAAGTTTGCTATTTTATTTCAACCGCTTATCTCAATTATCAACAGGCCCTAGAGGATTTAAGGCAGAAGAAAAAACAATCAATAAAAGACCAGATTCAATGTCAATCATCAATTTAATAGAGGTAGTATATGGCGAATAAAATATGTAATTTTTTTAGAAATGGGTTTAGTGCGGTAAAAATAAAAAATTTTGATGATCTTAAAAATATGTATTATGGAAATGTGCCATTGGTCTATGTCTTTTGGATATTTGGGTTTGTTATATTAGGATTGTTTAGTTTAGCTCATGGTATGTTATCTTATGGGATTGTTAATACAAGCAATCAGGTTTTATCAAATATTCTGTTGGTATCAGATTATTTGTTGCTATGTATTTATATACCACTATCGGTGCTTAATTTCATAGCAGCTTGGAGAAGTGCCAGCAAGTATAATGGCAGAGCAGTTTGGCGGATATTAACTAAGATTTTTCTGGGTGTATCTTGTGTCGTTTATGTGGTTGCACTGGTGTGTAATTTTTTGTTTAAAGACCGCATTGAAGCAATGCACAATGCTTTAAACAACCAAGATGATGTTGCTTGGGTAGGTAGTGCTGCGAGTGATTCAGAGTTTGTTTCGAGTTAAATAAATTTCTGTAATAAAATTGTCAATTGATACTTGTCGTTTAAATTTATAGCTATTGAGTGTTATGTGTTACTAACAATTTGCTTGTTCAAAAACTTACCCCAAAAGCTAATACCTGTTTTAAAACAAAAGTTAGAATTTTCATTAGTTAAAACTATGATACCTATTTCTTCAGCTGGAATAAAGCCAATAAAAGTTTTAATGCCAGATATAGTCCCGCTATGGAATATCAAATTTTTGTCAGGATATGGTTTAGGTTTAAGAATTCTCCAGCCAACGCCGTAATAGGATTCAATTTTTCGAATTGGTATTGGCCATTTTGTATGCCAGCGTGCAATGTCACGATTAAAGCTAAGTGGCGTATGAAATAACGTTAATATTTCCTTAGAGATCAAGTCTGGTCGATAGCCAAAATTGAATTTAAAAATTTCTATCATGCCGTCTAAAGAAGCAAAAACACCTGCGGCAGCAGGAGCTGCTTTGGGATAATATTTTGGAAAGGGTAGCACTCTTCTAAAGAAAGAAAATCTATTATTAGTGACAATGTGGGGATACGCTACTCTCATATTAGCGGGTAATGGTACAACTTGAATACCGTCGGTATTAAGCGCTATTCTTAAATTTTTAATTGCTAATTGTAAATCTAAATTTTTAGTATTTAAGGCTTCTTCTATTAAACTAAAAGTAGTATTACTATAGGAATAACATTCTCCAGGTTGGCAAGTAGGAGATTGTACTTTTAGTAACTTTAAAATTTTATCTCTTTTATCACCATGTTCAATTTCAATATTGCCTGAAAACTTATAGCCAGTAGTATGCCCCAATATGTTTTTTATATTAACTGGATTTTGTAAATACGGCAGATTATATTTTTCATCGAGATTTAACACTCCATTAGCAACTAATAAAGCTACTGCAGTAGCAGACACAGGCTTTGAGACCGACGCTAGAGGAAACAAAGTACGAGAAGTAATCTTGGGACTGTTGCTGTCTTTTTCATGGCCAAATGTATTTTTATAAATAACATGGCCTTTGTAAATGACAGCTATGGCACCGCCAGAGATGGAGTTTTTTTCTTTTTCAAAATTATGAATAAAAGAATCAACTGTTGATCCTAAATCATTCTTGGCAAATGCGGAAGCAGTGAATGAAAAAATAATTGTACACAGCAACAAATTTAATTTTTGCATAAGCTAGTATGGGCTATTAATAAGCTAATATTTTAATTATAACAACTTCTAACAAATTATGATTATTACGCAAAGCTGTAGCCTAAATTTATATTGCCATAAACTGTTTGACCAGCTTGGCCTTTGAATTCATGAGCTCTAAAAACAGTTGTGTAACTAAGATAGGCTTTTTTATAAATAACGGAAACCCCAGCGGTGCCGTCTAAAAGACTTGCAGGAGCTGTCTTGATTAAAGCTTCAGTATAAGGCTCAGGGATCTCTTTACTTGATACTAATGGAATAGAGGATATCCATAAAAAAGAAGTTAATAAAGCTATCTTAATCTGAGGGTTATCTAACATCCGTGTTTGGGTCCTGTCTATAAAATTGGCCTATTTAAGATAGCTTAACATTGTTCGTTGATAGTTGTATATTTTCTCTTCGCCGAGTGGACGAGTTTTAAACCTGCGCGCTACCCAAAAGTACATGCTAATATCTTTAGTGATAATTTTTTCCAGCTCTTTATTTAAAGTTCTAGCATCCTGTTCGAGATTATAACCAGTTATATCTAATGGTTCACTAATATTAACAGTAAATTTGGTTATGTCTTGTTTATCACGTACATAGCTTAAAGCTACTATTTGGGCGTTAGTGAGTTTTTTATATTTAGATAATGCTGTTGTTGTAGCAGCAGAAACGCCAAAAAACTCTGCAAATACACTTCGACGACGACCGAAATCTTGATCAGGTAAAATACCAATGGTTAGCTTTTGTTTTAGAGCTTTGACAATTTGCCTGGTATCGGCTTTTTGAATAAGATTGGGGTAAATTTTTATTCTGGCCTTTTGCATAAAGTAATTAGCAACTGGATTATTTAAATGGCGAAAAACTGGAGTAAAAGAGTATTTTTTTACCATAATCTTACTTAATAATTCTTGGCTTGAGGCATGAGGAGTAATTAATAAAACAGGCCTACCACTAGATAAAGCATTTTTTAACCGGTCTTCATTGTTAATAACTAGGTTATTTTCAATAATTTTAATAGTTTTATCAGGGCCAAACCATGCTAAGGCTGTCTCACAAGCGCCTATACAAAGAGACTCTAAATTTTCTTTTAAAAGCTGTTCAATTTCGGTAGGAGATTTCTCAGGGAAACAAAGTGAGAGATTTGTCCTGATGATGTATTTACGTTTAGGGAAAAAACAGTAGGCAAGTTTCCCCAGAGCTCTCCCTATGTAAAATACTGCAGAATATGGTAGTTTGCTAATTAGCAAAAAAGCAAACAAAAGTGGCCAAGTTAATAGATACTGTGGTGCTAGCAGACGCCAGAAAGAATGGTGATGAATTTTTGCCATAAAGATGAGTGAAATTAGCCCGCTAGCGAATAATTGTATTCAAATCTTAGTAATTTTACCATATAATTCTAATAATTAGCACGGTAAAGATATGACTAGATATTAATCTAAGCTCAATAATGCTTCAATATGATAACTCAAAACAATCCTCAATAACTAATATTTTAGTCATTGGGGATGTCATGGTTGACCGATATTGGTTAGGCACTCCTCAGGCGCTTGCAGAAGAAGCTTCTGTAGCTGTTTTAGCTGTAGATTCTACAGAAGACAGAGCCGGTGGTGCTGCTAATGTCGCTCTCAATATAAGAAAATTAGGTGGTCAAGTGGCTATTTTAGCCCCATTGGGCCAAGATCAAGATGGTGTTGCTTTAGGTGAGATTTTAACTGCCGCAGGCATAGAACAGTATTGGCAATATAGCTCTCGTACATCGACTATTACTAAGCACCGAATGCTAAGTAATAAACAGCAATTAGTGCGTGTAGATTTTGAACAAAGAAGTTGTCCAATTGAATTAAATGCTCATACAAAAAGCAAGATTGCTAATCATTCAGTTATTGTCTGTTCTGACTATAATAAAGGGGCTTTAGATAAATGTGCAGAAATTATTACGTATGCTAAAAGTCTTGGTAAAATTGTCTTGGTAGATCCCAAAGGTAAAGATTTCAGCAAATATCACAATGCTACAATGCTTACACCTAACTATAAAGAATTTACCGAAGTAGTTGGCGAAATAGAATCAAATAATAAAACACTATTTCATAGCAAGGCATTTCAATTAATTCATAAATTAGAACTAGATTATCTTCTAGTAACTTGTGGTGCAGATGGTATGGCTCTGTTCGATGTAAATAATTTTTGCTATACGGCAAGCTCATACGCTAATCAAGTTTATGATGTCACTGGAGCGGGAGATACTGTACTGGCATCTTTAGCTGTATCTTTAGTTAATCATGAAGATAAAATAGCTGCTGTTGAACGGGCTTCTCATGCAGCAGCCGTCGTAGTAAGCAAAGTTGGGACTGGATATGCAACAAAAGAAGAAGTAGATTTACAAGTCGCTCAATCTATCTCAAAGAATACAAATAATAACCCAAAGCGACAACATCATATTATTTATAATTGGCCAATGAATATAGACAGGCTAAGGATAGATGAAATTAATGAATTAACTAAGCTCAAAAAGCAACGAACAGACAGGCTTATTGTCAATTTAGATATGAATAAGTATAACTCTACTAATTCAGTCCATACTTTTGAACAGCTAGCCTACATGATAAGTAAAATAAGCATTGTAGATTCTGTCATTCACTCATGAATACTATCATAAACTTTTTATACACACTGTTGTTTTTGCCTTTGGCCTTAATACGGGTTTGTTATAAAAGTATCAAGAATCCACAATACTTGAATCGTCTATCTGAGCGCTTAGGTTCAATACCGGCGGAGCCTATAGATATATGGTTGCATACAGTTTCGGTAGGAGAGTTTATTGCAGCAAAGCCCATTATTATAAAGCTTCTGGCAGAAACAGATTGCACAATTCTTATAACTTGCACTACGGTGACAGGCTCGGAATTAATTAGCAAATTTATTGTAGAGCAGGATAATAATAAAATTAAACATTATTATTACCCATATGATATTACAATAATCTGTCGTAGATTTTTAAATAAAACTAAACCTAAACTAGCAATTTTTTTTGAAACAGAAATTTGGCCAAAAATGTATAAGAGCTTAAAAAAAAGAAATATTAGGCTTTATTTAGTTAATGCTCGGTTATCAGAAAAGTCTTATAATAATTATAAGAAAATACAAAAATATATTAAAACAGTTATTAACTCTATAGATTATATTGGCTGTCAAAGTGCTGTAGATTACAATTATTTTATAAAATTAGGTTATAATCCTAAAAAAATAGATATCGTAGGCAATATAAAATATAATTTGTTTTTACCAGAAGACTTAGATTCAAAGTCCTCTGAATACAAGAAATTATTTACTTATAATAAATCCCAAGAGCCTATTATATTAATCGCCGCCAGTACTCATAATAATGAAGAAGAAATTATACTTAAGATATATATCAAATTAAAATTAGTTTACCCTAATTTAATTCTGATTTTGGCTCCTAGACACCCGGAACGGTTTGGGCAAGTATATAATTTAAGTTTTAACTATGGGTTAAAAACTATAAAATACTCAGAATTTAATTGTTCTAAGTTTTTTGACTCTGACCCTAATTTTAATTCAAGTTTTAATTCAAATTTTAATTCAAATTTTGAGGTATATATATTAGATATTATTGGTCAATTATTATATTTTTATAATGTATCTGATTTGGCTTTTATAGGTGGTAGCTTAGTCCCAGTAGGGGGGCATAACCCACTTGAGCCTGCTGCTCTGAGAATCCCAAGCATCATTGGGCCAAATTATTATAATTTTACAGATATAGTTAATAACCTGATTAGTAATAATGGGCTGTTGTGCGCAAGCTCTGAGCTTGATTTACAAGAAAAGATTCTTATACTATTAGAAGATGTTAATTATAGAAAGACTATCGGGGCAAATGCATATCATTGTCTACAGGAACAAACTGATATATTAAATAACTATTTTTCTCTTGTAACATCAGGTTTAACATCAAGATCTCACAGCTAATGAGCAACTATAATCAAGACAATAACAGTGATACCGCATTTGAAAATTTTTACAGTTTATCCCAGCTATTCCAAAGACAAAAAGAATGTTTTGCTCAGTATCCTTACTCAAAATATTCAGAACGTATTGCTATTCTAAAATTACTTCGAAAAGTTATCGTCGACAATCGTGATCAAATAATTGCTAGTATTAATCAAGATTTTGGTTGTCGTCCTAGTTTTGAAACAGAGGCTTTAGAATTACTCCCTAGTATAGCTTCGATAGATTATGCGATTAAAAATTTATCAAAATACATGCGCCTACGTCGCCATAAGACATCAATATGGTTTTGGCCAAGTCAATCTTATGTTTTTCCCGTGCCCAAAGGGGTCGTGGGTATTATTGTACCCTGGAACTATCCATTGTTTCTCACGATTGCTCCTTTAGTTTCTGCTTTTGCGGCAGGTAACCGTGTCATGTTAAAATTATCTGAGCATGTTCCGGCTACATCAAAGCTTTTGTCTGATTTATTTACCAAAAATTTTCTTGAATCTAAATTAATAGTTATATTAGGTGATAGCAAAATAGCCGCAGAATTTAGCGCCTTGCCATTTGATCATTTATTATTTACGGGTTCTACTGAAGTTGGTAAACAAGTCATGCAGTCTGCAAGTAATAATTTGACACCAGTGACTTTAGAGCTAGGTGGTAAATCACCGGCAATTTTTGTTCCCAATGACTTCAAGCAATCCTACGTAGACAAAATTTGGCTTGGGAAAATAATGAATGCAGGCCAAACTTGTATAGCACCGGATTATATTTGGTTGCCTCGAGGTAATAGTGAATCATTATTAACTAGCAGTCAATTGGCAGTTAGTAAAAAAAGCATAGATTATAATTCTACAGATTATTGCAGTATTATTAATAAAGAAAACTATGATCGTTTGTTAAATTTAATAAAATTAGCTGTTGAAAAAGGTGCGCAATGGCGTCCATTAGCTAATAATGGTAAAAATTGGCATAGTGTAGAAAAAAAAGGAGAAAAAAATATTTATAAAATTTCTCCTGGGCTATTATTAAATGCTAATCATACCATGGAGATTATGCAACAAGAAATTTTTGGGCCTGTGTTACCGGTTATGGAATATGACACAATAGAGCAATTACTGAGTATCATGCAAATTATTCCACGGCCTTTGGCAGTGTATTTGTTTACAAATAATAAAAAAATTCAAAAAGATTTTATTGAAAAAACTATTTCTGGGGCTTTAATATTAAACACGACTATAGTTCATGCAGCACAGGAAGATTTGCCATTCGGCGGTATTGGTCAAAGTGGTATGGGCAGTTACCGTGGAAAATATGGTTTTGAGACTTTTTCTATGCTAAAGCCCGTTTATAAACAATTTTGTTTAGATATGTTTTACAAAATTTACCCACCTATTAAATTATGGCATAAGAAAATATTAAAATTTATCAGTAGTTAAAATTTAAAATTTAAAATTTAAAAAAATAAATATGCAAAATAAAAAATTAACTGTTATTTTTCCTGGTACTTTCGATCCTGTTACGCTTGGTCATCAAGATTTAGTAGATCGAGCTGCTAAGCTATTTGATCGTGTTGTTGTGGCAGTAGCAGATAATATAAATAAAAAAACAATTTTATCTCTAGAAGAACGTGTTAGATTGTGTCAAGAAGTTTTTCAAAATAAAGACAATGTGACTGTCCAGGGTTTCACCGGGTTATTAGTAAACTTTGTGAAAAAAAATGATTGTCACACGATCATACGTGGTCTACGAGTGATCAGTGACTTTGAATATGAGTTTCAGTTGGCCAATATGAATCGTCGACTAAAACCAGATTTTGAAACAGTATTTTTAACCCCCGCAGAGCATTACTCTTTTATTTCTTCTACAATGGTACGTGAGATCTCTGCTTTAGGCGGAGACATAAGCTCATTTGTTGCGCCATGTGTAGCTACAACTTTAGTTAAATTGGCTAATACAAAAAATTAGAGCTTGCTTCTGCCTGCTGCTGATCCGACAGCAGATCTTACTGCCGAAGCTGCGGCTGATGCCGCAGCAGATGCTGTTGAAACTGCTGCTGATGCTGTTGCGCAAGCTGCTGCAGATGCTACTTGTTGGACAACAGGGAGTGCACGCATAGCGTGTGCCAATGTTCGGCGCACTAAGGGGCGCATGTAGGGGATGGCATAACCCTCTGCAATTCGTACAATTGGGCCTAGCACAGGGTTTCTAAAATCTATTACTACTTTTGTAGCTGCTACTAAACCTGAACTGATCACTCCTCGATGAGTTATTACGGCATCACGTGTCACACGACTAACAGCCTGCAGATCGCTAAATGTTAACTCCGCGAGCCTTTGATGTAGAGTTTCGTATAAAGTGGTAGGGACAGCAGTAGTAGCTGTTGGTGACAAAGCCAGATCACAGTATGATTTTTCTACAATATCAAACTCTTCATCTTTGGGTATTGCACGAATAGGGCGCATTGTATGTGGTGCATCTAGTAAATCACTTTTTATACTTTCTAGACATGGTGTTTTTGACTTAAGCAAACGCATAATAGCTTCTTCTGGAGTCTTAGCTCTTATGGGTAGTTGGCCTATAGAGAAAGGAGAAGCTTCGGGATGGAGTATTTTTGCAAAAAAGCCTTTTGGAAAACATGTTTCAAATATTTCTTTGGCTTTCTCAGGTAAGGCAGAATTCAATGCTATAAGACGAGTAGCACTATCTTGAAGAAAGAAAGACATCTTTCCATCATAAATTAATAATCGGACAAATTTTTCTAAATTATCTGAATTGACTAGAGTAAACTCAGTAAATAAAGTTAATAATTCGGTGAAGCTATTAGTTAAAACAGCAATGGCATAAAGATCTAATTGTTGAATAAATTTGGCTTTATCACATGCTAATAATTCTAGGGTATTATTCAGCTCATCTTTAGTTTGATGAATTTGCCAAAAGTTCCATGAACTATCTACAATCTCATCTAAAGCTTGAGTTAATTCAATTGCTGTTTCCAGATCACAGCCATTGAATAGTTCTCTGCGGCCCTTGGGGGAGTCTAAAAGTACTTTTAGCGTTTCAAGACCTACAGCTGAAAAATATTCACGCATACCATAAAATACTTTTTTGACGCTGTGATCAGTCTCAAATTCAGTCCAAGTTTCAGATGCAGTAGTAGGAGAAATAGATACGGATCTGATCACATTAAATAATATATGTTTAAATATATGTATATCAGAATTAATATTCCAAAAGCATCCATAAAAAATAGAAGGTATTTTGTTCCAATCTTTTGCAGGTAATAAACGTAAAAGCTGTATTAATTGTTCGGGAGATGTAGGAAACCCTGTTGCATGTAAGTTTTCTAAAACCTCCAATCTTACTTCTGAATCTATGCTAGCAATAAGATTCATCTTTCCTTCAAAGGATGAAGTTATTGTATCTTTTATTGATGAAGGTACAATTCTGACTAGAGCTTCTGTAGCTGATGCGAGCACTTGAACAGGTAACAACTTCATGATTAAAATTAACTCTAATATTGAATTAATTTGCTCTAAATCTGGATAAGATAAGTTGTTTAAAAAGGCAATTTTACTTATTTTGCTATCTTTGGTATCAGGATCTATTTTGCTGTCTGGATCTACAATTACTGTACCACCATCTGAATCATCTAGCTCTAGATCGTTAGATAATAAGTCTAAAATATGAAGTATTTTTGCCAAATTATTTGCATAATTTAGGTTAAAATATTTTTCACATTGTTGATGAATTTTTTGTAATTCTTTGACAGTAAAATCATACGATACATTTGGATCTAAAGGCTCTGCTACGTCAATACTTCGAGCATCTATGCAAGATTGGATCATGCTTCTTAATTGTTCATGGTAAATTTCAGGAACTATCGTATTTACATTTTCTAAGGCAAATATTGTATCAAGATTTAAAGTTAAAGAAGCGGGGACAGTACATCGGCACAATAAAAAGACTAAGGCATCGATAGGAGATAATAATGCAACCAAAGCTAAGAAAGCATCCTGTGTGACTAATTTTGTAGAAATAAAGTCAGGATTTAATTCGCGCATAAAAATAGCTTGATCGGTTACAGATAGTTTATCAATAATAGTCAACAAACAAGCGTCATCTACTGCATCAGAATATATTTCAAGAAACTGTGATAGCTTAGCCAAAGGTTTAATTTTACCTTCTGCCGGAGTGGTATTTATAATAACAAAGTGTCTTGCTAGATGTTCATGAAAGGCTCTTTTTTGCTCTGCTAGATCTACTGGGGCGGTGGTGCATTCATCTATTATTGGCATACTTAACTTCCCTATAACCGAATACAATTAATCTTACCTGAAAAAAAAATTATGTCTAAATTTTTGTATGTATAGAGATCAAATATTTATGGGTTGGCAATACTCACATCATAAAATTTTACTATTAGGTAATAACTGGCTGAGCTCAGAAGGAACCGGCCATCTAAGTGTAGATTGCCGGATCTGAATACCCTGAATAATACGGTTTTGAATACTAGGCAATAGGCAACAACCCACTCGGGCATAGCTTAATAACAAAACAGCTAACTACTTGATTTTATCTTCAACGTATTCAGCGTGCTTGTTAGCTACTGGATCGAATTTTTTGCGCTTCAATTTATCAGGTGTATTACGTTTGTTTTTAGTCGTTGTGTAAAAATGATGACTAATTGTAGACTTTAGTTTTACTTTAACTCTCATTGTTAGCCTCTTAACCGTTAACCTTTTAGTTTAATTTGTTTCAAAACAGACTCTATGCCGTTTTTATTAATAGTTCTCATGCCTTTAGCTGAGACTCTTAGAGTTACAAAGCGTTTTTCAGCTTCTAGCCAAAAGCGCTTTTTATGTAAATTGACTTTGAATTTTCTTTTAGTCTTGTTATTTGCGTGTGAAACATTGTTTCCAGAAAGAATCTTTTTTCCGGTAACCTGACATCTTCTTGGCATACGCCGCCCCTTTTAAATAAATCTTTTATAAATATTAAACAAGCATTTATACCAGGTTTTTCTAAGATTTTCAACCAAAATAATATTTGTGTCTTGCGATTAAATAAGTTATTTTGCTTAAAAATGATATTGGAAAAGTACTTGGGGACAAAAAGCACAAGAGGTTCTAATTATTAAAGCCTACAATTAAAGCCTAGTCACTGGGCTTTTTCTTTTCAATAATGCATAATGTCTTGATTAATATTTATCTATTTATTATTTATCAAGGAGACAACGGTGAAAATTGATGTCAAGATACTAGACCCAAGATTAGGTCAACAAGATAGCTTCCCATTGCCACAATATGCAACAGAAGGTTCAGCTGGTTTAGACTTAAGGGCATGTCTAGATGCCCCATTATGTTTAGAGCCTAATAGTACACAGTTGCTCAATACAGGTCTTGCTATCTATATATCTGATCCTAATTATGCGGCTATAATATTACCACGTTCGGGGCTGGGTCATAAAAACGGTATAGTATTAGGCAATTTAGTAGGCCTCATAGATTCTGATTACCAAGGGCCATTGATGGTTTCATGCTGGAATCGTAGTAATGATCATTTTACTATTCAACCAGGTGATCGCATCGCTCAGCTTGTTTTGGTTCCTGTTGTGCAAGCACAATTTAATATAGTAGAAGACTTTACTAAAACTGATCGCGGAGCCGGTGGTTTTGGCCATTCTGGTCGTTCTTAGTTAATAATGTATAGTAATATAAAGTTTAAATTACATGACAAAAACAATTTGCAAAGAAATCTTTCGTGCATATGACATCCGTGGCATAGTCGACGAGCAGCTTGATGAATATACCATAGAACAAATAGGCCTGGCTTTAGGCAGTCAGGCACAAAACCAAAACTGTAAGACTATAGTCTTGGGACGCGATGGCAGATTGTCTAGCCCTAGATTATGGGCGGCGCTGACTAGAGGTTTATTATCTTCTGGCATGAATATTATAGATGTTGGAGCAGTGCCAACTCCTGTATTATATTTTGCCACGTATTATTATCAGACAGGCTGCGGTGCCATGCTAACTGGGAGTCATAATCCGGCACAATATAATGGCGTAAAGATGATTATTGGGGGTAAGTCGCTTGCTGATGGCGATGTAGAAAATTTATACAACAGAATTATTAATAAAGATTTTATTTATGGCACGGGCAGTTATCAAGAAAATTTTATTATCCCTGCTTATATTGAAGATGTTTTATCAAAAATAACATTAAACAAAAAATTAAGAATAGTTATTGATTGCGGCAATGGCATCGCGGGGGTGATTGCGCCAGAATTATTTCGAGCATTAGGCTGCGAGGTTATTTCCCTGTATGAAGAAGTAGACGGTAACTTTCCTAATCATCATCCCGATCCTAGTAAAATAGAAAATCTACGAGAATTAAAAAAAGCTGTCTTAGAAAATAAAGCTGATTTGGGGTTGGCTTTTGATGGTGATGCTGATCGTCTGGGTGTTATTACTAATACCGGTGAATTAGTTATGCCAGATAGGCAAATGATGTTATTTTCACGTTCTATTTTGAAACATAACCCTAAGTCTACTATAGTATTTGATATTAAATGCAGCAGTCATTTAGAGCGGTATATTTTAAAGCATAACGGTGTCCCATTAATGTGGAAAACAGGGCATTCTTATATAAAAAATAAAATGCTTGAAACCCAAGCTTTACTAGCTGGTGAAATGTCCGGGCATATTTTTTTTAAAGAGCGTTGGTTTGGTTTTGATGATGGTTTATACGCTGGTGTTCGGATGTTAGATATTTTATCTAATGATTATCCAGACAACTCTTTACAAGGATTAATTAACGAATTGCCAAATAGCATTAATACTCCAGAATTAAATATTGCTATAGAAGAACATGAAAAGTTTGGTTTTATTAATAAATTAATTAATAACCATAATTTTAAAGATTATAAGAATATAATAAATATAGATGGCCTCAGAGTAGAATTTTCAGATGGTTGGGGTTTGATTCGGGCTTCTAATACTACGCCATGTTTAGTGCTACGATTTGAAGCTATTTCCCAAGAATCTTTGCAGAAGATTATGGATGAATTTCAGAGGAATATTAAGTTGATCGATGATAGATTAATGATGGTGCGCGTTCAGGATTATTAAAATGCGGTGTGTCAGGTGGCGATGTCGCAGTTATTTTTAGTAAAAGCTATAAACAGGTGTAGCTTCACTCAATCCCTGATTTAAATAATATAACTATCTCGGTCTGCTATATATATACTATGATATAACAGTGTTGACCAAGATAGTTATTTATTGGGTTAGCGTATTTATTTAGCCTCAGCGATCAAATAATTAACTAATAATTGTAATGGACGGCCAGTAGATTCTTTATGTTCGGATCTTACTGTAGCAGATCCAGCTATATCTAAATGTGCCCATGCGCAATCTTTTGGTACAAAATTAGCTAAAAAGCAAGCTGCAGTTATACTGCCTGCAACTGGTAAACCAGACGAATTTTTTAAATCAGCAATAGGGCTTGTCATCAAGCTGTCATAATCTTGGCATAATGGCATTGGCCAAACAGGATCGAAGCCAGCTTCAGAGGCGGATATAAGATTTTTAGTGAGAGTATCATTATTAGAATATAAGCCAGTATAATGGTATCCCAGGGCGACTACAACAGCGCCTGTTAAAGTAGCAATGTCGATAATAACTTTTGGCTTAAATCTTTCACTGTAAGTTAGGGCGTCGCAAAGAACAAGTCGTCCTTCTGCATCGGTATTATTTATTTCTACAGTTTTACCACTTAGGGTGGTTACTATATCATCTGGTCTAGATGCTGTATTACTAACCATGTTTTCAGCACAGGCTAAAATGCCTATGACGTGAATGGGTAAATCCAATTCTGCTATGGCTTGTAGGGTACCTATAACATTAGCAGCACCTGACATATCGTATTTCATTCCGACCATATGGTTAGGTGTTTTCAGGCTGTATCCGCCGGTATCAAAAGTTATGCCTTTTCCTATTAATACATAAGGTTTGGAATTATGGGAATTATTGTATTCTAGAACAACCATACGCCCGCTATGATCAGCGCCTTGGCTGACTGAGCAAAAAGCACCCATACCCATTTCACAAAGAG
This sequence comes from Gammaproteobacteria bacterium, assembly GCA_018061105.1. Taxonomy (GTDB): domain Bacteria; phylum Pseudomonadota; class Gammaproteobacteria; order JAGOUU01; family JAGOUU01; genus JAGOUU01. The sequence goes on along the minus strand of JAGOUU010000003.1, from coordinate 44,034 downwards.
TCTTATGGCCAAAAGATTGGCATTTAATATTATTATACTTATTAGCTAATTCAATCGCTTGTTGTTCTAAATATTCCGGATTACAAATATTAGCTGGTGTATTAGCTAAGTCTTTAACAGTTCGAATTGCTCGACTTATGATATGCTGATGTTTAATAAAATTATCGTTGTAGCCTTCTGAAAGATCTAAAGCCGAGCTGGCAACATAATAGCTTTGGATAGCTAATTTAGTATTTTTAATATTGGTGCCAGATAGATAAGTTTTAGTTAAATTAGTAAAACTTTCTGTAGCTATTAATATCTGAGAAAGTTTCCAAGCTAAATGTTTAAACTCAAAGTTCAAATAATCTTTAGGAAAGCTTATATCTGCTAGCCCATTGATTACCCTAGAGTAAGGGCGATCAGTTAATTTATCTAAAGCAAGATTTACTAAATTAATAAAGCTGCTTGTGCTTAATTTTTTCGATTCGCCAACTCCAACAGCAATGATTATTTTGATATTAGGGCATATATTATAGAGCCATTTGATTTCACCGTACTTCCCAGTAAGATCCTTATTGGTAATTAACTCATCGATAATATTATTATGATGGTTATTAAACTCTGTAGTTATTAAAGCTTGTTGTTTGCCTGGGGAAACTGGTAAAATTAGGCAATCAGCATCTTGTTGAGGGTTGTATTTGTTTATGTAAATTTGCATAGATAATAGAGTGTTTTAATATAGTTATTAATATAATAGTTATTAGTTTTATAACCTATAAGTCTATAAGTCTATAAGCCTATGGCTCTATGATAACAGATTATAAAATAGCAGAGAAAAAATTTTGATAATTTCACGATATATTAGGCGAGAATTAAGCTACACAGTTATAACAATAACTGCTGTCCTGACTTTGATTGCTATGAGCAACCAAATTGCCATTATATTAGGCAAAGCCGTGCATGGTGAATTAGCTAAAAATGCTGTGTTCTATATTGTTGTATTTAGTATGCCATATTTTTTAGCGTTACTTTTACCCATAGGCGTTTTCATTGCCGTTTATCTAGTCTTTACCCGGTTATATTCTGAGCAAGAGATGGTTATTCTTCAAATGAGTGGGATGGGTCAGCTAGCATTAATGAGAATCATCGCAGTCCCATTAATATTTGTCACTCTATTTTCTGCATTTATTAATTTATGGCTAGTTCCGGCTGTTTTGCGTTATAGAGATATCTTGATGGAAAAAGCCCAAGTAATTGATGCTGTAACTATGTTGGCTGCAGGGCACTTTCAAGTTATTGCCGGGGGGAGATATGTGATTTATGTTCAGTCCGCTGATCAAAAAAACAATAGTTTTTCTCATGTTTTTGTGGCAGAACGTCCTGATATGACTGCTAATGTTAATTCTAAAAACCCTAAAGACAAACAGCGTTGGAATATCTTTGTTAGCAAAAGTGGCGGAGAAGACAATAGCTTTGTTGTTATGAAAGAAGGCTATCAGTATCAAGGGTTGCCTGGGCAGAACGACTTTTATCGTATAAAATTTAATAATTATAGTTTTGAATTACCCCCACAAAATATAAAATCAAAATTACGTAGTCGAGCAAAAAGCACGCAAGAACTATGGAACTCTGGGAGCGCACATGATTTAGCTGCTTTTATTGCCAGAGTTAATTTCATGATTGCCCCTACAGTTTTAGCTCTGATGGCCTTAGCATTTAGTAAATTATCTCCGCGACAAAATCGTTTTGTAAAAGCCGTACCAGCAATAATCTTAGTATTAATTTACTATAATATTATGCTAGCCAGTGAAGATTGGTTAGCACGGGGAATGTTACCTTTGGTTATGGGCACGTGGTGGTTACATTTTTCTGTTATTGCTCTAATGATTTATATATTAAAAAAAAATAAATGAAGATTATCAATAAATATATAGTTAAAAATTTACTCCTGTCGACATTGGTTATTATCTTAATGGTAGTTGGCATCGACATTTGCGTGACATTTATGGTCGAACAAGGCGATGTTGGCAAAGGAAATTTTTCTACTTTAAGTGCCTTTGAATATTCTTTATTGTGCGCGCCTGCACATATTGTCGCAGGTTTCCCTGTTCTTTGTTTAGTAGGAACAGTAGTTGGTTTAAGCCTATTAAACCACAATAATGAAATTGTTATCATCAGAAGCAACGGATATAGTTTATTAAAGATTTGTAAAATAGCTGTCATTACTGCTTTTGTTTTATCGCTTGGCATTACTATTATCAATGAGTGGGTTGCACCGATGGGAAAGCAATTAGCAGAAATCCGTAAAGCGGTAGCCAAAAGCGGAGGTGAGGCTATAATCAGCAAAAATGGTTTTTGGTTAAGAGCAGCGAATGATTTTATTCATATTGAAAAAATATTATACGATGGTGAGCTTGAAGGAGTAACGAGATATCGTGTGGAACATGATGAATTAACAAATATAGCCTATGCAGAGCATGCTCAGTACATTAATAAAAAGTGGCATGCTTATAATGTTAAAAGCTCTTTGATCACGAGTGAAGGGATTAAAAGTACTAATGCACCAGAAATGATTTGGGAGAAATTTTTAAAGCCAGAGCTCTTACGAGTAGTGACTATTATGCCTGAAGATCTGTCGCTGTCCGGATTATACAATTATATAAAATATAGGAAAGAAAATAATCTTTATTATGAACAGTATGAATTGGCATTTTGGCAAAAACTTTTGCAGCCCATTACAGTCATGGTCATGGTGTTTATTGCTGTGCCTTTTGTCTTTTCAGAAATGAGATCGCACACAGTTAGCCGTCGTCTTGTATTAAGTATTTTAATTGGGATATCGTACTTTCTTTTGGAGAAAGTTTTTTCTTCGGTTATTCAAGTATTAGCTTTGCCAGTATTTTTAGGGGCGTTAGGACCCGCGTTAAGTTTTGTGCTTCTGGCTGTAATATGGTTAAGTTATAATCGTGGGCGATTGGCATGATTGATAAGATATTTAATATGTTTTTTATGCTGGGAGTCAAGTTTATTTAAATTATAATATATTTTATATAAATATATTAATTGTCGAGGGTTTATAACTTTTCTTAAGTCTTTGTAGGCAATAACTAGATCTCTTAGTGCCAGTTTTTTATACAAAAAATTAAAAATAAAACTGAACTTGCCAAAATTAAAACTAATACCATTGGGGCAGTCTATTAAATAAAGTTTATGATCTTCTGATAATAAAACATTACGCAATTTATAATCACGATGAACAAATTTTAAATCATGTAATTGGCGTAATATTTTAGTAAATCTTATCAAAATGTCTAAATTATAATTGTTGATATTATTCTTAGAGTTATGGATGTTAAAATGTTCTGCTAGGTTATAAACATTAGGGAGTTTTTTTGTAACTAAGCATGATCGTTGTTGTTTTCTGAACAAGCCTACAATCTCTGGTGTATAAATGCCGTGTTTGGCGAAGAATAATAGGTTATTATGTTCACTATGGCTTTTAGATCTCTTAGCAAATAGTCGGAGCCATAATTTTTTACCAGGCTTGTAATAACGTTTTACAATAAAACTCTGGTTATCAATGGTGATATCTAATACATCAGAAAAGCTTTTTTGGGAAATGGGTGTGTTTTTAAGACTAAATAAATAGTCTATGTTTAGCGTTTTAATTTGTTCAGGATACTGCATAATTGTATAATAACAAATTATATTGATGTTAACTAGGATTGGGTATACAATGCTAAATTATAGTTATAACCATAACAATGGCTATTTATCAGAGTTAGAAATAACAAGATTTATTTCTCGGGATAATCTTATTTTCGCAGATATCTTAATTATTACTGATCCCTATGAGCAGTATAGCTTTATTGAACAAGAATTGTTAGATAAGATTTTAGTTAGTGTACGAAAATTAGCTCCTGACTTAGTATTTAAATTACTGCAGATAGATATAGATGATGATAAATTTTTTGATTTAACTAATTATAGTTTTAAAAAAATAATTGTATTTAATAAATTATACTTTAATAATCAACTAGATAGCAAAAATGTTCTTTTGGCCTCTAGTATCTCTGAGCTTTCAGATCAGGTAGAATTAAAAAAACAATTATGGCAACAATTGCAAGTATTCTGTAGAATGTAGCAACATGACTTTAAATTTTTCAGGTAATTCCCAAGGCTATAAAAAAAAATGCAAGTTAGGTGAGGTTATCATTCGTCCAGTCGGACTGCAAGATATCCCTATGGTCTATAAAGTGGAAACTAAAAGCTATACTCACCCTTGGAGCGAAAAGCTATTATTTGATTGTGTGATAGTTGGCTATAATTGCTGGTTAGTTGAGTTTCAGACTCAGGTTATAGGACATGCGGTTTTTCGCTTGGCTCTAGGGGAAGCCCATTTGTTTAATATTGCTGTAGATCCAGCTTTTCAGAATCAAGGTGTCGGTAAAGTATTTTTAAGTTTTCTATTAGATCAAATGCGATTTAAAAAAGCACAAAAAGTTATTATGGAAGTAAGAGTAACTAATACGGTAGCCCGTGATCTCTATAAAAATTTCGGCTTCAAAGAATTGAGTATTCGCAAAGGATATTATCCAGCGGAAAATGGCGGTAAAGAAGACGGAATTAATTTAGAGTTGGTATTTTAAAATAATAAAAACTTATAAAAACTTATAAATCTTATGACAGCAGAGAATAATAACCGGCGTACTTTTGCCATTATTTCACATCCAGACGCTGGTAAAACAACAATTACAGAAAAATTATTATTATATGGCGGCGCTATAACACTTGCAGGTACAGTCAAGGGCAAAAAAGCTGCCCGTCATGCTACGTCAGATTGGATGGCATTAGAGCAAGAACGTGGGATTTCTGTGACAACGTCTGTTATGCAGTACAACTATAATAATAAAATAGTTAATCTGTTGGATACTCCTGGTCACGAAGATTTCTCAGAAGATACTTACCGAACCCTTACTGCAGTTGACTCAGCTCTCATGGTTATTGATGCTGCTAAAGGCGTAGAAACTCGCACGATTAAACTAATGGAGGTTTGTCGTTTGCGTGATACCCCTATTATGTCTTTTATTAATAAAATGGATCGCGAAACCAGAGAGCCAATTGATTTATTGGATGAAATTGAAAAAGTATTAAATATTCAATGTGCACCGGTGACATGGCCCATCAGTATGGGAAAAACGTTTCAAGGGATTTACGATTTATTATCTAATAGAATTATTTTATATAAGCCAGGAAAGGGTGACAAAATTCTTGAAACTGAAATTGTTTCAGATATAAACAGCCTTGAAGCTGAACAAGCTCTGCCCGATTACATAAATAATCTTAGAGATGATATAGAATTATTACAGGCAGCTAGTAATAAATTTGATTTAAATAAATATTTGGCTGGTAAGCAAACTCCTGTTTTTTTTGGTTCGGCTCTCCAGAACTTTGGTATTCGAGAGCTATTAGACTTTTTTACTATGCATGCTCCTGGGCCACAAGTATATAAAACCTCTACACGAGACATACAACCGGAAGAAAAAAAATTTACTGGCTTTATTTTTAAAATACAAGCCAATATGGATCCGCTACATCGTGATCGTGTGGCGTTTTTACGTATCGTGTCTGGGCAATACCAAAAAGGTATGAAAGTAAAGCATGTGAGATTAAATCGGGATTTGGCTATTAATAATGCTCATACTTTTATGGCAGGTAGCAGAGAGCATGCTGATGAGGCTTTTGCCGGAGATATATTAGGCCTACATAATCATGGAACTATTAAAATAGGTGATACTTTTACTCAAGGCGAAGACTTGCAATTTTTAGGTATACCTAATTTTGCGCCAGAATTGTTTAAAAGAGTCCGAGTAAAAGACCCATTGAAGCAAAAACAATTATTAAAAGGTCTAGTACAGCTATCAGAAGAAGGAGCAACGCAAGTATTTCGGCCTTTAAGAAATAATGACTTAATCTTAGGGGCAGTTGGTATTTTACAGTTTGACGTGGTCGCGCATCGATTAAAAAACGAATACAACGTAGAATGTTTATATGAAGCTGTGAATATTCAAACTGCACGATGGATAGAGTGTAGTGATTTAAAAAAGCTTACAGAATTTAAAACAAGATTTAATGATTACTTGGCTATTGATGGAAGTGAAAGTCTGACTTATTTAGCGCCATCTAGAGCCAATTTACAATTAGCTACAGAGAAATACCCAGAGGTTAAATTTACAGCAACTAGAGAGCATTAATTAAATATAAATATAATAGGGACATTATGCGTATATTTTCGGTTTTGGGTAAGGCTATAAAATATTTGTTAATAAGTTTGTTGTTAATAATTGTTTTGTTAATAACAATATTAGGTTTAGCTTTTCTATATTACCCGCCAGAGACAATAATAAGTACTGCTGCTCGTGCAGGTTTAAAATGGTATGGTGTTGAAAAACAACTGCATTTAACTATTAAGCAATCTAATAGCAATAAATTTATAGCTGAAAATATTGATCTGGGTGATCCAAAAAACTTTAGTATAACTTACTTGGAAATAGATTATTCTTTAGCGGCACTTTTGCGACAAAAAATTGACAAAGTTATTATCCAAGGACTTACGATCACTGGCGTGGATTCTGATAACGACAATGTTTTTACATTTGGTAATTTAGATAATCTATGGTGGAAAAAAATATTTGATTCTCAATTTAATTTACTATTGAGGTTTTTATTGCCAGAAGTGAAAACTGTGATTATTAATCAATCAGAAATAGCTTTGCATAAGTCAGATCAAAAAATTTCAGTACCATTTGAGTTTTCTTCTGTAAATAATCAAAATACTTATTATTCTAAAATAAATTTTACTAAAGCAGACGTTAATTTAAATAAACTTGCCATTCCCGGCGTAGGTGAGATCACAATAATTTCAAAATTAACTGGCGAAGTGCCTTTTTTATTTGATAAACGAAGAGTTACTTTAAAAAACGGAGAAATATTTTCTTTAAATAATGGTATTATTAGATTTAAATCATATAATCCAGCTGTTAATAATAGTTTTTTATATAAATTATTTTCAGACTTTCAATATAAAACTCTTAGTGCTAAGATAGAAGTAGGAGAAAAAGATATTATTAAGTTTAATTTTCAGTTTGATGGTAGTAATAAAGACTTCTACAAGGGGCAAAGAGTTAAACTAAATATTAATCTGAATATTTCAGAAAAAGATTTAAATAATTATTTAAATTTGATGATAAGATTAAAACAAAAAAATATTAAGAAATAATATTAAAGAAATAATATACGGAGATATTAGATGAAAAGCTTTATTGGTTTGCCTATAATTACAGGTGTTTTGTTTGTTCTAAGCGGGTGTGCAAATACAGTAAAGTTAGAAGCGCCGGACAAACCTATTGCTGTAACTGTGGATGTCAATATTAAGCAAGTGGACCAAGCTTTGGATAAAAAAATTGCAAGTGATAAAAAAGTATTTTAGTATCTAACAGGAGTTAAGATGAAAATTAAAAACATTGGATTAGTATTGTTGTTGTCTTTAGGAGCTACTCAGATTTTTGCTTTAAATTTAGAAGAAGCAAGAGCACAGAAAAAAGTTTGTGAATTACCGGATGGGACCTTACAAGCTAAAAGTACAGAGTCTGAAGTGGTTAGTTTAGTTTCAGAAGTTAATTCAAAACGAGAGGAAGCTTACAATCAAATCTCTAAAAACGAAAATGCTGCCTTAACAACAGTAAAAAATAGAGCTGGTGCAAAGTTGATTGCTGAGTATGGTGATTGTAATAATAATTAATAAAAAATAATAATTATTATGACTATTAAATCTTCTAAATCTTCTAAATCTTCTAAAACTGATGAAATGGTTCAACGGTCATATGAAGTTTTTAGCAGTAAGTTAATGCCTACTGGTCCTGAGCCTGTTAGAGATGCCGGTTCTCTTTGGGGCTAGGGTAGAGGCGAGAAGCGCTAGTCTTATAATCAGTGAAATTGACGATGATGGACTGGTGCTCACAGAGTTTAAGTCAAGGCCTTATTGAAATAATATTATTATTGACTTCTATGTTAGTGATCACGTAAGATGTCAAAATATTTTCAAATTAGGTAATTAAATAAATGATTAGTGATGAAGAACGCCCATCTACCCCTAGATCTCTTGTTCCACTTGCAACTCCTGCGGCAACCACTCCGCTGCCAGCACCTGGTTTAAGAGCTCTGCTTTCCGTTGGAGAATTAGCAGTTTATCCTGTTGTAGGAACAATTCGTCCGCGTTCTTGTGAATTAAAGTCTGTTAATTATCCAATTTCTATGTTTCGCATGATAGCACATTTTGCATATATAAAACGTGAAGCACAAAATATAGAAAAGATGAAGAATAAAATGGAAGAGAAATTAAATGCTACAAGAAAGCTTCTTGAAGAAGGGGTAACAAGTATGCCATTGGACGGTGGTGAATCTCTTCCTACAATAGATAGTATTATTGGTAATCTTATGAGGGAGTTTAGAGATATAAAGATTGAAGCTTATCGCAAAGTTGTTAAGCTGAGATTTGTTGTAACCCTAGATAAGGTGATGTATTTAAATTTTGAGGGGATACCTGATTGTATGACGCCTTCACATGAAGAAATGTGTCGAGGGGAAAGAGTCGATGTCGCTTCGAGCAGTGGTTATAGTACTAGATGTTTGTCAGCTGGAAATTTGTTTTTATATGAGGGAGGGGCTTCTCAATATTTAGTGCGGGCGATGAGTAATAAAACGGGAGATTTTAAGAATCCTCCTGAAGCGCTTGATCTGCCAATAGCCATTTTATCTGCTAACAGCGAGATTCTTGCTCCTATTATTACGGTAATGCGATTATATGAGTCATGCGGAGGCTTACCAACAATTGATTATGCGAAAGAAGCATTCATTCAGTTAGGAGGAGTAAAAACTGCTGAACTTGGATCTATACCTACACAGCCACTTCAACCACAACCTATCGGAGAGCCGATTGCTAGGCCGGTGAGATATACAGCTTCAGCTGTATGCCGATCTTTATCATCAGCATTCGAGGCTATCCGTGGCGCGGGTGCCGAGCGGTCGTTAGTACCCACCTCTCTATTGCCTTCTGTGCTTGGTGCAAAAAGACCAGCACCTTCGCCATTTTGATATATAAAATAATATGATTTTTTCATCCCTTGGTTTGTCTCAAGCACTTTTGAATAATTTAGAATTTATTGGTTACAAAACTCCGTCGCCAATACAAATTAAAGCTATTCCAGCAATTCTAGGCGGTAAGGATGTTGTTGCGGCAGCACAAACAGGAACAGGAAAAACAGCAGGATTTGTTTTGCCTTTATTGGATAATTTATCTAAAGGCGACTATCCGAAAGCTAATCAAGCGCGTAGTTTAATCTTGGTTCCTACTCGAGAATTAGCAGCCCAAGTAGGTGAGAGTGTTATAAAATATAGTGGAAATCTTGATATAAAATCTACTATTGTATTTGGTGGTGTAAAAATAAATCCTCAAATGATGAGACTACGATCAGGTGTTGATATATTAATTGCAACTCCTGGCAGATTATTAGATTTATATAATCAAAACGCCGTGAGATTTAATCAGCTTGAAATATTAGTTCTAGATGAAGCTGATCGTATGTTAGATATGGGCTTTATTCATGATATAAGAAAAATTTTACATGTGCTTCCTAAAAAACGTCAAAATCTCATGTTCTCGGCTACTTTTTCAAAAGAGATCCGTGAGCTTGCTAAAACAATAGTACACAACCCTGTTGAGATTACTGTTGATCAACAAAATACTACAGCTGTAACTGTAGAACAAAAAGTTTGTCTAGTAGATAAGTTTAGAAAATCAGAGTTGTTAATTAAATTAATTAATGAACAAAATTGGTCGCAGGTTTTAGTGTTTGGTAGAACTAAACACGGCGCCAATAAATTAACCAAAAAATTAATTGCCTCTGGTATAAACGCTGCAGCTATTCATGGCAATAAAAGTCAAGGTGCAAGAACTGCTGCGTTAGCCAATTTTAAAAATGGTACTGTTCGTGTACTAGTTGCTACTGATATAGCCTCGCGTGGGTTAGATATAAATATGTTACCACAAGTGGTAAATTTTGATTTACCGAATGTACCTGAAGATTATGTGCACCGTATTGGCAGAACTGGTCGTGCAGGAAGTAATGGAATAGCGATTTCGTTAGTTTCTCGCGATGAGTTTAAAGAATTACAAAGTATCGAACGTTTGATAAAACGAGAGTTACCCAGGGAAATTATAGTTGGGTTTGAACCAACAGAAGTTTTGCCCAGATCGCAGATCTGATAAGTTCTGAACTAATTAAGGTATAGCTGGTTTCGGTAAATCAGCAGCGGTATCAATTTCAGGCGGGGTATTAGCTTGGAGATCTGGGAGCGTGAGATCAGGACTAATTCCAGCATTAAGATGTGGAGTTAATGTTTGAGATAAAGCTTTTGCTATTTCTGTTGTAGCTTCTGCTAAACCAAATACTGCAATTGTTGTAGGGTCTTTGGGCTCAGGCAGAGTTATGACACCTGCTTGTGATTTTAAAGCTGTTTTCATTAAAACAATCTTGGTAACAAATGCTGCAATCATTACTACCGCAATTCCTATAGCAAAAAATTGTCCAACACCTGGTGTTAATAATATTCCTATTCCGAGTCCAAGGCCGATAATTGTCGCCCATAACGCTATATTATCAAAGACAAGTTCCCTTTTGCTCATATACGCAGCATGTTTAATTAACTGCGGCATAATTTCAGTTTTGAATTCGCTTTGAGTAAATAGTGATCGTATTTTAGAATCTGCGCAAACTTGCCTAATAGAAATTGTGGCAAATAAATCTTGCCTATATTTTTTTTGTTTAGGAGTTAATTCAACTTCTGGATCTAACCAGCCTTCTTTAGTATTACCATAGTCAATAAGAGATCTGATAGACTGTTCGTATTCAATCTGAGTAATAATAATTTTACTTACTAGCCAGGCTATATTTAAACTGCCAGCAACTACGCTAATTATAGGTGCCCAAGTCAAAGTTGTGCCTACTATTGCAGCAAGAGGGCCAATTCTTTTGGCGAGAGCTCCAGTGTCAGATAAAACTTTAAAAAATAGACTAGATAAAGAAAGCGTACTCATTTCTTTTGGTCTAGCAGATATTAGGGCAGAGGCTATTTTCAACAATGAAAAAAATGAGCCAGCAAAGTTAAATTCATCTGTAGATTCAGCTAGGTGGTCTACGTGATATAATACCTCTGTTACTTTATCGGTTCCGTCTAGGGTTTTCCCAACTAGAGAAAGGCTGCTCTCAAATGAAGCAACTTGTTGTTTTGTAAATTTTTGAAAAAGTAAAGCTTCTTCAATCTCTTTTAACGCGCGAGATCTACTTTTTAGATCAGGTATTTCGCTATTGAAAGCTTTCTCATCTTGTTTTAAGTTATCTTCTAATTCTTGAAACCTTTTATCAAATTCTTTTTTATCAGATTTACGACGAGCTGTAGCAATTTGAGCTAAAAGTTCACGATTTCGATAACGTAGCCTTTGACTTATTAAAAATGCAGTATGTATGTTAACTTCATCTCTCAAATCACGTGCGTAAAAATATAAATCTTCATGCTCCTCTAGTGCTTTAGCTTTGGTTTCACCCGTCAATGTATAAATTTTTTCGCTAAGAAGCATAAATTCAGTGTACTTAGCCTGCAATAGGTTTTCTTTTTGACGCTCCATAGCATAAGCAAGCTCTAGTATAAGCTCATCTTCAGTATGCACACTTTCTGTTTGCGAAATAGCGAGCTCAGGCATATTGTTCTATATAAATAATTGTTAATATATATTCTAGCCTATTAATTGAAAACTGATTGCATTCTTTTGGGATATTCTTTTTGAATATAACCTGTTGTTTGTAAATTATGTATAAGCAGGGCAAAGTAATAATACGTTATGTTATTCTTATGGCGAAGAATAATGGGGTTAATTTAAGATTATTATAAATATTGAGTGTATTACAACAGATTGATAGATTACGTGGATATATTATAAATATATAAATATGTTATGGAAACACTAAAGAAATTATTTGCAGTTGAAGTAAGCTGTTATCGCTCTCATATTAAACCAACCGTGCCTGAGTCTACTGAGCTAGCGATATACGGCTATGATGCTGACAATCAATTAGATAGAGAAACTTGTAAGGCTATACTTGCTAATCCAATTACGTTAAAGATGCTATATGAAGCTTTAAAGAAACATAATAATCAAATCCGTACTGCAGTAGAAAAGAGACAATTAGCAGTTCTTCCGGCAATTGTAGATGACCAGTCAGTGTTTAAATATAAAAAATTACCACCTGTTAATCGTCTGAAATATTGCTTAAGATTACCATTTAGCTTCATACACATAGCCATAAAATGGTTAGTGCGTGAGATTATTTTAAATATTATTGCAATGCCAATGGCCTATCTAGTAGCTTTTATTGCGAATCTTGGTAACCCTCACTATAAAACAGAAGCTTCAAACCTAACGAAGACATTGGCCTCAGTTATTTTCCCAGGAGGAATAAAAAAGCCTGTGGTTTCTAAAGATAAATTTCGTATTGATTTAGGACCGATTGTAGGTAAACAAATAACGGCTTTATTGGCTTATGAGGCTGATATGGAGCTGAAGAAATGCTATGAAAAATTTTCAGTACGTTTAGATGAAAATACAGTTTTATCAGGTATAACAGCAAATAATCATGATTGTAAAGGCCAAGGGTGCGAATGTTTAAATATTGTCTATTTCAATGGTAACAGCGGATGTTATCAGTTTGATGATACTGCTGGCTCTGCAATGCGACACTTGATTAAATACAAGAGCGAAGGTGTAGCTGTTAGCTCGATATTATTTAATTATCCTGGTGTTTTAAATAGTACTGGTGAAGTTACGCAAGCTCAGGACTTAGTACAATCTGGCATTGCGCAGATTGAAAGATTAAACAAACAATGTAAAATCGCATACCACAGAATAGCTTTACATGGTGTTTCACTGGGGGGTAGTGTTGCTGCTCATGTGGCAAGCTATTATCAAGATCGCGGTACACCACTTGCTGGCGCTTATTTGTCTCGCACGTTTGGTTCGACCACAGCTGTGGGTGTGTCGTATTTAACACGAGCATTATCAAAATCCCCAATTATTACTAAAATCATAGGTATTTTGGTTAGGCCACTTATTGCCATAGGGACCTGGGGTAGTCGTTGGGAGCTTTACACTGCGGAGCACTATTTAAAGTTACCCAAGGAAAAGCGTGCCTATGCCGTAGTTCGGTCGCCAAAAAATTTAAGAGGAGTTGATGATGCTGTCCTAGGGCATGACGCATCATTACACAAAGCATGGCGATTGCAATTCCGGCGTTTGATCGATAAATGGATAGATAAAAAATCTTATAATGAAAGCAGGAATCAATATAAGATGATTGTTGCTGAAATTAAAGTTAGCGGGGGACCTATCGTTCATTGTCCGCATACAGATGGACATTCTGAAGTTAATTACAATGAAGAAAAGGAAGGTTTGTTTTTAATACATAGTCCTTGTGCTTTGTATTTATACGGTAAAGAGCACATTACTTCTATATTTGATATAGATGCTATACATGCTATAGAGTACCTAGAGGCTGGAAAAATTGTGCGTGAATACATGAAAAAATGGGCTGCGATGTGTGGTAAGTTGGCTGGCCGCGAACTTGTGAAATAGTTATCCAATTTACTATAACCAAGTAGCTTTTGAAGATCACGGGCAAACCAAAATTCTATACGTCGTCAGTACTTTTAGCATGTGCCTCGACATTCTTTGTTAATTCATAGATAAAGTCGGTTTTCATAATTATATTTTTACTCTCTGATTTTATACCATCTTCAAACTCTAAAGCATTATGTAGTTAGAATTTGGTGATTACAAGGATGTGTTGTGAAGATTTATAGCTGGCTGTAGGGGGCGTTGTTAAGATTTCATTAATTACAAGGGGTTTGGATGATTTTAGATGTCGTGGGATTTGAATATGGTGGAGGCGGCGGGAATTGAACCCGCGTCCACAAGTCCTATGCCTCTAGCTCTACATGTTTAGTAACGCCTATATTTGACTTGAATCCACCCGGCGCACGGGGTCAATCCAAGCGAGCTCCTAAGTATTTAATAGTCCAGCTCGGAGCAAGCCTTTCCACGATCCTATGTATATGACGACCACTTCAACTGCATAGGCACTATTGAGTAATCGGCTACTTAAATATTATTAGTATTAAGCAGCTATTTGGCGAGCTTCGTCAGCTGCGCCATATAGTTTGTCGTTTGCAACTATAAGTTTGTAACAGGATTTTACGAGGTAAGTCACATCCTCGGCATGCACTAAAAGGATTCGCAACCCATGTCGAAGCCAGGTCGCCCCCACTAGTAATTTACTCTAATATAGATAAAAAAGCAAGGTGGTTTTGAATTGATCTAGTGTAACCCATTGATTTTATTTAAATAAAGATGAAGTAACTTGTTGACTTTCCAACTGAATGATATATAATAATCAATATTTTGTGAGTTTAGCAGCTGTATGAAATTTAAAAAAATTTTCAAAAAAGTTAGAGATAATATTAAAGATTTTTTTAGCGTTGAGCCTTGGCGTACTGATCAGCAATATCAAGCTCGGTTTCAACATAATTACTTTTATTTTAAACGATACGAAAGCTCAGGGATCTTTAGTCGAGCTTGGTGGTACGCATTTGGTAGTGCTTTTTTATATTTCGTGCCTACTTTTGGTATGATTCTAGAGATTATAAATCTTGTGAGTCATTATGGGCACTACGTTGCATTTGGTTTTGCAGCAGCTACACCGCTTTTAATTGCTGTGGCTGTTTGTGTTGCTGTCATTAGTTTAGTTTTAGCTTGCCTAGAATTTAAACACCTATTAAAACGTTGTCGTAGAGTCTATGAAAAAGGAGAGGAATTACAACGTTGCAAGGCTCAAACGGCTTGCTTACTTGAGGAATTATTAAATGCAGGTATTGATGAACCACAGAGTTTAAATGCTGATGTTTGCGATCCAATTGATAACCCTGAGTACGTGACTTTAAATAAAATAAAAAAATTCTTAAAATTAACGGTGCATAGTATCCTGGGTTCGATTGGTTGGTTATATACAATTTCAGCTTTTACTGGAGTTGGCGTATTTTCGACAGTTTCATTGGTCTCTATACCATTTTTAGGTTTTATTTCCCCACTTTTTCTAGCGGTAATCTTTATTTGTATAAATTTATTTGTTGCTGCATGGGTGCATGGAATTGTTGAGCCGCGTTTTGAATATAACCAAAGACAGCAGGAACGTTACTTTAGCGAATGTAAGCGCCGGGAGCAGCTGATAAGGGATGTAGGCGCTAAGAAGTTAAGTGCTAACTGGGCTGATCATAACATTACGAGCGAAATGGTGAGGGACGGCAGTTATGGTCAAAAAATCTCTGAAAAGCAAAGGGGAAGGTTGTTACGCCTTTGGGATTCAATGGAGCCAAGAGAGAAGAGAGTTAAACTAAAGCTTGTTGAGCTAAACTCTTTTCGTCCTTGCCAGCCCTAGATCTGAACCCAGATCTGAACCTAGACCTAGACTTTCGGGCTCAAAGTCGGTACTTCGTTGTCTCTCGCTGAGCATCACGTTCTTTAATAGTCGCGCGTTTATCATGTGTCTTTTTGCCTTTTACTAAAGCAATAGAAACTTTTACCCGATTCTTTTTCCAGTACATAGACAATGGAACAAGAGTATAACCCTTACGCTCTACACCACCGATTAATTTTGCGATTTCTGCATGATGTAATAACAATTTTCTCGTTCGGCGATCATCAGGGGTAATATGGGTAGAAGCACTAAGTAATGGCGTAATTAAAGCACCAATTAAAAAAGCTTCATGGTTTTTTAAAATAATATGGCTATCGACTAATTGGATTTTGCTAGCACGTATACTTTTTACTTCCCAGCCCTCAAGGGCTATGCCTGCTTCAAATTGGTCAATTATTTCGTATTCAAATCTAGCTTTACGATTTACAATGATCGTATTATCTGGATTTTTAGATTGCTTGGCCATGAAACTTCAGTGCTCAATAAATAAGTAAATGTAAGTAAATTAGTTAATTATAGAAAAAACTAAGTACAATAACAATATGACTATAATCAAAAGAGAGTTAATAGTACCATACTCAGATAAACAAATGTTTGATTTGGTCAATGATATAAAAAGATATCCCGAGTTTTTAAACTGGTGCTCTCAAGCAAGATTGATTAAAGAAAGTCAGGCTCATCAGGATGAGATTTATCAAGATTATATAGAAGCTGAACTGACTATTTCCTATAGTGGAGTTCTGAAGCAATTTACTACCCGTAATAGTCTAGTACCCAATTCTAAAATTATTATGAGCTTAGTCGAGGGGCCGTTTAAGCATCTTCATGGCGTTTGGGAATTTAAAATTATAGATAATTCTGGTAATCTTGGGTGTAAAGTTGAGTTTAGTTTAGATTTTGAGTTTAGTAATTATTTTGTGTCTATGATGTTTGGCAAAGTCTTTCAAGAAATTGCTGAGAAAATTGTTGGTAGTTTTAGCGCACGAGCAAAACAAGTATATGGCTGATGTGATTGATAAAGTCGAAGTAGTTTACCCATTAGAAAAATACCAACGTATTTTCACTGTAGAATTAAATGGACAGGATTTAACTATTTTAGAAGCTATTAGTCAGTCAGGTATTTTAGAGTATTATCCAGAAATAGATTTGAGTGTTAATCAAGTTGGGATCAATAGCGAAATCAAAGCTCTGTCAGAAAAAGTAAAAGCTTTTGATAGAGTTGAAATATACCGCCCTTTAATAATTGATCCCATGGCTGCCCGACGATTAAGGGCTGCGAGGCAAAAAGCTTAAGCTTAGCTTACTTCTTTTTCTTCATGTATATCAGATAACATTTCGTCTTCATTAAAAGTAAGTATTAATTTCTGATCGCTATGAATTGTTCCGCCTTTTGAGTCGTTAAACACGTATAGCCATTGGTTTTTTGCTGGAGATTCAGACATTAAAGATGTGCCTAATAAAAACTTTACTTGTTGTTTGGTCATCCCTAAATGTAGCTTTTCAAGCATGTCTGTAGAAATAACATTGCCCTGTTGAATGTCTATTTTATAGGGATGAAGCCAGCGTGTCAGGCGAGCTTGATATGCTTTTTTTGATAATAAGCTATCTTCAGTGACGTTAGTTGTAGGATTAGTCTTTGATTGTATAATTTGATCAGCTGGGTTAGTTTTTTTAGTTTGTTCAACTTGACTGCAACCGAGAGCAATTGATATAATTGCGAGCATAGAAGAATTCATCAATAGTTTTATTAAATAACTCATACTAATCCTGTAATTTTATGTAACTCTAGTTTAACTAGAGTTATAATACACGATTTACTGATGTATTTTAAGAGGGAATTTGTTTGAGTAACGACGATTTAAAAAAGGCCGGCTTAAAAGTCACATTACCAAGATTAAAGATTTTAGAACTTCTTGAGAAGTCTAAAAAACGCCATGTTTCTGCAGAAGAGATTTACCATCAATTATTAGCCCAGTCAGAAGATGTAGGATTAGCAACCGTATACAGGGTTTTAACTCAATTTGAAACAGCGGGTTTAGTAACTAGACTTAGATTTGATGGTGAACATTCTGTATTTGAACTTCAGCAAAGCGAACACCATGATCATTTAGTTTGTGTTGACTGTGGGCATGTAGCAGAATTTGTTGATGAAGTAATAGAAAGCCGACAAATAGAAATTGCAAAACAACATGACTTTGAGCTAACAGAGCATGAAATGACTCTCTATGGTTTGTGTAGCACTTGTCGTGGGAGGGCTACTAAGTGACTGACCACTAGGCGCATCATTGAGTCACAGCTTCTAGTAACTCTTGTGCATGCGCAAGTGTTTGTTTTGTAATTGTTAGGCCACCAATCATCCTAGCTAGTTCTTCAATCCGTTCTGAATAATTTAAGTATTCTATTTGAGTAGTGGTAATATTATTTACAACAGCTTTACTGACTTTAATATGATGATCGGCCTGTGAGGCTACTTGTGCTAAATGGGTGACACACATAACTTGAGTAGAATTTCCTATTTTGCTTAATAACTGCCCAACTATTTGGGCAGTACCACCGCCAATACCGACGTCTACTTCGTCAAAGATTAAACTAGGCGTACCTTCCACTTCGGCAGTGACAACTTGAGTAGCCAGGACAATACGTGATAACTCACCACCAGAAACACCTTGTGATAACGGTGTTAAACTTTGATCGCTATTAGTTTTAACTAGAAATAAACAAGACTCTAAGCCATACGGGCTAGGTTCCGGATTGTTATTACTAGGTAAGATAATTGATAACAAAGCTCCTTGCATGCGAAGATTTTGTAATAATCGGGTCAGCTCTTGGCTGAGCTTATTGGCAGCAGTTTTACGTTGCTGGGATAATAATTCAGCAATAGATTTATATTCTTGTTCTAGTTTAATTAAATTATTTTTTAAATTAAAAATAAGATCTGTTTGTGACTCTAATTCTTGAAGATTAGCAAGACATTGAGTATATAAAAAATTTAATTCATCAGGTGTTGTTTTATATTTTCGAGCGAGATCTTGTAGCTTAGAGATTCTCTTATCTAATATATCCATAGATTCTGGATCAGACTCTAGTTTTGCTAAAAAGCTTTGTAAAACATAACTGGCTTCGTTAATATTAATAAGAGAATTATTAATAAGTTCAGCAATATTTGCAATGACAGGTTGATCAGATTGAATATTAGTTAAAATATTTAGTATTTGATTTAATTGCTGATTAACACTTGGTCGCTCTAGCTCTGACTCGTCTAAAATAAAATTTATTTTAGTTAAATTATTTGTATACTCTTCTTGGTTAGCAAGCCATTGATATTGCTGATTAAGAGATTGCCATTCATCAGGAATTAAATTTGCAGCTTCTAGTTCACTAATTTGAAACTCTAGTAATTGTTTTTTGCTTTGATATTCAGATTGTTGAGCTATTTTGGTTTGTAATTCTTGTTTAGCTTTAGCCCATTGTTTGTATAGCTGATTTACACTATTTGCTAAATTATCTAATCTACCGTAGGTATCTAAAATTTTTAATTGATTACTTTCTTTGAGTAGATTTAAATGCTCATGCTGACCATGAATATAAATAAGCAGTTGTCCCAATTGTTTTAACTGTTGTAAAGTAGCGGGTATAGTATTAATAAATGCTTTTGATTTAATTACGGGTTGATTATTTTTTGTAACATTTTCAATAATTCTAGAAATAGTACAGTTATTTAATTCTGATTTAGATTCAGGTAAAAAATTATTGTCTATTAGCCATTTATAAGCTTGATTAGTTTGGTTATTATTAATTTTAAAAACAGCTGTGATCTGAGCTTTTTGATTTGCAGGGATTAAGCTAGGATCGCAGCGTTCGCCTTTAGCTAATTCTATGGCATCTAGCATAATAGATTTGCCAGCACCTGTTTCGCCAGTTAAACAAGTCATTCCAGAATCAAAAGAAATTTTGATATGTTTTAACAGAGCTAGGTTTTCTATGATTAGTTCTTGTAGCATATAATTAAAATAATTTTAAACTAATTTAGCCCCCCAGTGGAGCTTAGTTCGTAGAGTTTCATAATAATTATAGTCTTTTGGATGCAAAAGGTGCAGAACTTTATTGGATTTATAGATTTCGACAGCGTCGTTTTCAGTTAATAATTCTACCTCTTGGCCGTCACAGCTTAAACCTAGGTTAAAACTGTTATTCATGGGGATGACTTTAATTTGTGATTGATTACAGATCACAATAGGTCTGCTTGTAAGATTATGTGGGAACATAGGTACTAAAACTAATACTTTTAAATCAGGTGTTAATATAGGCCCGCCACCAGAAAGTGAATAGGCTGTTGAGCCAGTAGGTGTAGATATAATTAAGCCATCTGATCGTTGAGAATAAACAAATTGGTTGTCTATATAGACTTCAAATTCAATCATACGAGTTACGCTGCCGGAATTGATTACAACTTCGTTGACAGCATCAATTGTTTTCTTAGTTTTTCCGCTAAGTAAGTCTATAATATTTGCATGTAAGAGAAACAATTCATGACGTTTATATTCGCCTTTGAGAACTTGATCGAGTTTTACGGTTATATCATCTGGGGCTATATCTGTAAGAAAGCCAAGGCGACCTTGGTGGATGCCAATAACAGAGATATCATAGCCAGCAAGGGCTCTAGCGGCATGTAAAATACTACCATCACCACCTACGACTACAGCTAGATCACATTTTTCGCCAATTTCAGCCCGAGAGACTATAGGAAATTTAGGAAATTTAGAAAATTTAGTATGCGAAATAAGATTTGCTGTCTCTTCGTCTATCAAAACAGAGATATCACTTCTTGTTAAAAACTCACAAACAGTATCAAGAGTCGCTTCTATATTATGGCGTGAAGCGCGGCCAATTATGCCGATTTGTTTGAATTTATATGACATACTATGGTTATAAGTTATAATATCACAGATTATTTTTATTATTTTAACAGTGAAAGTATAGGCAAGTAAATGTTATTAAGATTGCGGAATGTAAGTCTAAAGTTCGGAATGTTCCCCGTATTAGACAATGTAAGTTTAGTTATTAATTCAAACGAAAAAATTTCTCTGATTGGTCGTAATGGCACAGGTAAATCAACTTTATTAAAGCTTATTAACGGCACGCAAAAAGCAGATTCTGGTCAAATTGAATATTCGCCTGGCTTAAAAATAGGGACTCTAGAGCAAGAGGTAAGTGGCACAGAAAATAAATCTATTTTTGAGATTGTAGCTCTAGGATTAGGACCAGTTGGTGAGCTAGTGACTAAATACCACAATTTAGTACAGGCAGCTTCAAATGGTTCTACTAGTGCTTTAAATGACATGCAAAAAGTTCAGGAACAAATTGAGCATCACAATGCTTGGGGTGCTCAAAATCAAATTGAAACTATAATATCTCAATTAGACTTAAATATAGATCAAGATTTTAATAAATTATCAGGTGGGATAAAACGTCGTGTACTATTAGCACGTGCTTTAGTGCAACAGCCAGATTTATTATTATTAGATGAGCCGACCAACCATCTAGATATAGATGCTATAAAATGGCTGGAGAATTTATTAATATCTTGGAAAACAAGTGTCTTATTTATTAGTCATGATCGTGCTTTTGTTCGTAACGTGGCGACAAGAATCATAGAATTAGATCGCGGTGTGTTGGCAGATTGGCCAGGTACTTATGAAGAATTTTTAATTAAAAAAGCTGAGTTTCTTCATAGTGAAGAATTAGCCAATGCAAGATTCGATAAAAAATTAGCCCAAGAAGAAGTTTGGATTCGTCAGGGGATCAAAGCCCGCCGTACACGTAACGAGGGCAGAGTAAGAGCATTGAAGAAAATGCGTGAGCTACGTGCGCAGCGTCAGAGTCGTCAGGGTAATATTAAAACCAATATTCAATCTACTGAGCAAAGTGGTAAACAAGTTATTGTTGCCGATAATATAAGCCATAGTTTTAAAGATGATTTTAAAGATAGTTTAAATAATAAACAAATTATAAAAAATTTTTCTACTGTTGTTATGCGAGGTGATAAAATAGGAATAATTGGTCCTAATGGTGTTGGTAAAACGACTTTAATTAATATTCTTTTAGGGCAGCTTACGCCAGAATCAGGTACTGTTGAAACAGGGACGAATCTTTCTATAGCATATTTTGATCAGTTTCGCGCTGAGCTAGATGAAAAATTATCTGTGCGTGATAACGTCTCTGGCGGCAGCAATACTGTAAATATAAATGGCAAAGAAAAGCATATTATAGGCTATTTGCAAGATTTTCTGTTTACACCAGAACGAGCTAATTCACCTATTACCGTGTTATCTGGAGGTGAGCGTAATAGATTATTACTGGCTAAACTATTTACTAAACCTGCTAATTTATTAGTATTAGACGAGCCAACAAATGATCTTGATGTTGAGACGTTAGAACTTCTTGAAGAGTTACTAGTTAATTTTGATGGTACTGTCTTATTAATTAGCCATGATAGAGAATTTATCAATAATGTTGTAAGTAGCATTATTGTTTTTGAAGGGGATGGCGTTATAGACGAGTATATCGGCGATTATAATACTTGGTTAACCCAATCAAATAAATTAAATAGCTCAAATAGCTCAAATAATTCTAAAAATAATTCTAATCAGCCAACTCAAAGAAAGTCTCTTGATAATAAAAATAATAAATTATTAAAATTATTATTAGCGGAAATCGATCAACTAGAACTTGAGAATAAGCAACTAACAGAATTAAGCTTATCTGAAGGGTTTTATCAACAAGATGACAGTATTACTATAAAAGTTACCAATCGTCTATCAGAGATCAAAAAACAATTAGTTAAATTATATCAAGAATGGGAATCTCTTGATAAATGAATTTTATCGACTATATTTTGTTCTCAATATAGTGTTAAAGTCTATTCTATATATAACCGATATCATGTGACTGGTATTATAAATCATATCGATTAATTTAGATTATGGCTCCTCAAACTCGTGTTTTATGTAAAGTTATTAAGATAGAACAAACAAGTAATACTATCTCTAAGATTACTTTAAGTCCTAATGCTAGACTTACATTCATGGCAGGTCAGTATATTAACGTGTATTTAAATCCTGCCAAAGCTTTGGCTTATTCTATTGCGTCTTCGCCTCTTGAACATAATTTACAGTTATTAATTTTTCATGGGCGTAATGATGAGAATATTAATTTTTTTAGAAATAATAAGTCAAATATAGAAATAAGTCTGCCACAAGGTAATGCCTACTATAGGCAAAACAAAAATGTTTTATTAGGCATAGGTAAAGGCCTTGGCATAGCGCCTATTAGATCTATAATTGATTATTTAATTAATATTAATTCAAATCACAAAGTATTTATTTTTTATGTCGTATACACAGAAGACGAAATAATAATTGGTAAACATTTTGACCAATTAGTAGAACAAGCCAAACAGTCCAAGATTTTACTAGACATAGAATATAAGCCCATAATGATTAATGGTCGTTATGATTTAGAAAAAGTCTATGGTAACTTAGTAAAGCTAAATGAAAAAGATTTATTAAATGTTTCTGATTTTTATGTATTTGGATCTAATGACTTTGTTATGAATATACATCATGCGCTAGCGCCTTTTTGTAAAAACAATTTTTTTACTGATGCACAATTAATGTCAAAAATGGGGGATGCAAATGAAAGATAATCAAAAAATTAAAGATATTATTATTATAGGCGGCGGTAGTGCTGGTTGGATGTCTGCGTCTTATATTGCTCAAGCGCTTAACTTTGATGTTAATATCACTGTAATAGAATCAGAAACAATAGGAAGAATAGGTGTTGGTGAAGCAACAGTTCCTACTATTAAAACAGAATTTTTTGACCGTCTAGGTCTAGCTGAATCTGATTGGATGCCTCATTGTAATGCTACTTATAAGATGGGTGTGAAATTTTCGAACTGGCGCAAACCTATCGAAGAAGGTGGTGATTATTATTATCATAACTTTGGTGAGATCCCGTCATACGATGATGTTCCATTGACACATGTCTGGATTAAAAAATATTTAGAAGAAGACTATAAAGTACCAATGGATTATGCATGTTTTAGCTCCCTTTTAGCATGTGATGAAAATAAATCACCAAATCTTATGGATGGCACAAAAGTTCAGCATTACGCTTATCATTTTGATGCATTATTATTAGCTAATTTCTTAAAAGGTTGGTCAACCAAGCGTGGAGTTAAGCATATTATTGACGACTTAGTAACAGCAGAGCTTGATGAACAGGGTAATATTAAGTGTGTTGTTGGTAAGACTGGCAAAAAATATGCCGCTGATTTATTTATTGATTGCTCAGGATTTGCCGGATTCTTAATAGAAAAAATTCTTAAAGAACCAATAGTCTCTTTTGAAGAGAGCTTATTAACTGATCGAGCTGTGGCTTTAAATATTCCAGAAACTCCAGAAATCAATGGAATCAGGCCGTATACGACGTCGCAAGCTATGAAAGCAGGTTGGATGTGGCAGATTCCATTATATAACAGATCGGGTAACGGCTATGTTTATTCAAGTCAATTCATGACTGAAGAAGAAGCAGAGCGCGAAATCAGACAATATTTTGGCAAAAGAGCTGATAATGTTACAGCTAGATTTGTTAAATTTCAGTCGAGAAGACGACGTAGATCATGGGTAGCTAATTGTGTCAGCATTGGGCTAGCAAGTGGCTTTTTAGAGCCGTTAGAATCCACAGGTATATATTTTATCTACGCGGCTTTATTCCAATTAATTAAAAATTTTCCTAATAAAATTATTGAGCCAGTTTTACGTGACAAATTTAATAAAAAAGTAGCCTACATGGTAGAAGATGTAAAAGACTTTATCGTTATGCATTTTAAAACAGCAGTACGCGAAGATACTCCTTTTTGGAAGGGAAATAAATATGATACAAAAACGCCAGAGTCATTACAATTAATACTAGATCGACAAAAAGCTGGTTTACCAATCCGTAAAAGTCATCAGGGAGATAATCAATTATATAGTTCGTTTGCTGCTAGATTTGAAAACTTTTGGACTAACAGTAGTTACCAATGTATTTTTGCAGGAGTAGGGTTATTACCTAATCATAGTTTACCATTACTAAATTATAGAAAAGATATTATGGATAAAGGTAATGCTGATTTAGCAAAAATAGCTCAGGATTCAAAAAAACTAAGTAAAATATTGCCTACACAATACGAGTATTTGCGGCAATTATATAGCGCAGGTGGAAGAAGCCAATAATATTTTATATTAGGCAACTACTCGAGGTATTCGTCGTGTTGAGGTGCCTAGATCTATATCGAGAATTTCCCACTCTTCTGGTGCTGCTTGGGGTGTTTGGGCGATTTCTGCGATTCTGGCAACTTTCATAGGCAGTAGTTCAAAACCATGTTCTATCATGGGGTGTTCAATTAATCTCGCGACAATAACGCTATCAGTAATTTTACACCTGACATCAGAATTGATGTTAAACATTTTTTTTATAATTTTAATAAAAAAACCAATAGTAGAATTATTGTCTTTTAGTGAGTCTATTTTTGAGTCTCTAATATTTTTTTCTAACCATTGTAGATTAATTTTTGCAAAAAAATGCTTGGTAATTGCAAAAAATAACAAAGTAATCAAAGCTTTTGGTATCCAGCGGCTAAAAAAAGATTTAAGTGCACTTTTAAGTCGTAGCCAATCTGTACTAATAATAAAATATCTTGTTTGATCTAACTTTTGAAGCCATGTTGTTATTTTTAATAGATCATAAGAATTTTGCGCTAAAAATAATTGTAATGGTGGTGATGATAATAAAATTTCTGGATTAATAATGCTTTTAGGTAAAATTATTTTAAATATTTTTGTTAGTGTTTGTATCATGGAAGTAAGTAAAAGATTAGGTGGGTTTTTTCCAAGATAAGAAATAAATCTAGAGATTTTTGGTTGCCAATAATCATAAATTTTATCGATGATTAAATGATTGAATTTAAAAATATATAATGGCTGTTCAGAAGTTGTTAATAACAGAGTGGAATTGATATGAATGTTTAAAATAAAAAACAACCAGATAATATTAAAAAAACTATCTTGAATGATAAAACTACTAATAGAATCAATTTTATAAGCGCTTAAGAAATTGATAAAATAAATACTTAAATTGGACAGTAAGCTATGGCTTAAGATAAAACTAGCGCCGATACCTAAAGCAAATTTATTATGCTTTGACAGCCAATTTTGTCTATGCAATACACATGATCCAGCATTAGTTAAGTAATCTTCAACTAACGCTTGTCCATATGTAATAGTTTTAAAGGGGAAAGAAATCAGTGGATTAAAAGTTAACGATATGATCTTGGCTAAACAATGATTCGATAAATAATATAATGGACCTTTGGCTAATTGTTTGGCCTTTTCCATTTTAGAGCAATCACAAATTTTAGCTTGTTTTATATCTGGGCTTTCAGCAGCGGCCGTCGTAGAAGCTGCAAATGTTAAAATTAAATTATATATTAACATCTCAGCAATGCGCTTTAGTAAGTAAATTTTAAAAATAAGATCCAATGATAAATCTAAAATACTTATTTTATTAAAATTTAAAAGGCTAAAAATTGGTTTGATAATCCAATAAAATATTACAATAGGTAATAAATAAAATTTAAGATTATAGTGTAAAATCTGATTGTAAATAGTAGCTGTTAACTTGCAGTTTTCAAAAACTTCTAAAATATTTTTATTTGGTTTAACCTGAAGCAGGCCCTGATAAAAGGTTTTCGTAGTATTCTTTAAAGGAGTGATCAAAGCACCTAACACACAGACTCCTTTCTGTTAAATTGTTAAATTGTTAAATTGTTAATTGGTTCCTGAATGCATACTCAGTCCTATCAGCTGTTTTTTTGTTATATATTAATTTATTAATAAAATCAAGAGCTGAAAATTAATATGCCTTCGCAAAAATAATTTTTTGACAATCATCTTGGCCAGTAAAAATACATTTGCCGCGTTCTTCAAAAGTTTTTAACGGTATGCAACGTGCTGTAACTTTAAGAGGTTTAATTATTTCAGCAATCTCGGGTCCATAGGAACTAAAGCAAATTGCAAAGCCACCAGAATTTTTTTCACTAAAAAAATCTTCAAATTCTTTTTGAGAAGTTATATCTTTTGAATTATTGTGTCTATAAAGATAAGCGCGATCAAATAAATGGTTATGTATTTCATCTAATTGGCGAGTAATATCCGCAATAAATTCTTCTTTTATAATACTTATTTTCTTTTTTGGTGATAGATCACGACGGCCAACAAAAACAGAATTTTCTGCAATATCACGAGGACCTACTTCTACTCTGATCGGAATTCCTTTTTTGATAGCATCCCAAGTTCTTTCGCCAGCATTTAATTCCCGGTTGTCTATTTTAACACGTAAAGGACGATGAAAATAAATTTGTTCTTCTAGACTTACTTTAATTTCATGACAATATTCTAATACTTTGGTTTTCTGCAAGCCATCAGGATCGTCTTTATAGATAGGTAATATAATAATTTGTACTGGAGCTAATTTGGGAGGTAGAATAAGGCCATCGTCATCACTGTGGGTCATAATCAATGCGCCAATTAACCTGGTACTCATACCCCATGAAGTAGTCCAAGCGTATTCAATCTGGCCCTCTTTATTAGTAAATTTAATATTAGATGCTTTTGCGAAATTTTGGCCTAAAAAGTGCGAAGTCCCTGCTTGCAAAGCTTTAAAGTCTTGCATCATAGCCTCGATAGTATAAGTTTCTACTGCACCTGGAAATCTTTCGTCAGGAGTTTTAATACCTTTAATAACAGGCATAGCAATGACTTGCTCAGCAAAATTAGCATACACATCTAGCATTTTAGTTGTTTCTTCTTGTGCTTCTACAGCAGTGGCATGCACAGTGTGTCCTTCTTGCCATAAAAATTCAGAAGTTCTTAGGAACAGACGTGTGCGCATTTCCCAACGCATTACGTTAGCCCATTGATTAATTAAAATGGGTAAATCACGATAAGACTGTACCCATCGTGAATAGCATTCGCCAATAATAGTCTCACTAGTTGGACGAATAATCAGCGGCTCTTCTAATTTACTAACAGGCGTTAATTTGCCGTCGATAGCCTCTAATCTAGTATGAGTGACAATAGCGCATTCTTTAGCAAAACCTTCGACATGCTCAGCTTCTTTTTCTAAGTAGCTCAGGGGAATTAACAAAGGAAAATAGGCATTAACATGTCCTGTTCTTTTAAAAGCTTCGTCTAAGATGTGCTGCATATTTTCCCAAATTGCATAGCCCCAGGGTTTAATAACCATACAGCCACGTACGGGAGAGTTTTCAGCTAAGCCACTAGCATTGATAACTTCTTGATACCATTCTGGGTAATTTTCTGCTCTAGTTGGTGTAATTGCAGTTCTTGTTTTTGACATCGCGTGGCCTTAAATGTAATACTTATCAATCTGATCTAATTTTAACATAATCATTTTAAACATTCTAAATAACATTCTAAATAAAGTTTAAGCCAATCCAATGTCTGATATAATCACCAAAGCATCGAAAGCTAAAAATATTAAAACAATATACGAGTGTCAGCATTGTGGGAATCAACAAGCTAAATGGGTAGGTCAATGTCAAGATTGTCAGGCTTGGAATAGTTTTTCTGAGGTAGCTATTGCAGCAGCAATCCCTACTACTAATCCTAGTATTAATAGTTTTCGGGGATATGCAGGAGTAGATACAAATAAAGTTCAAGATTTTAATGAGATTGACTTAGAAGAAAGCGTTAAAATTACAACGGGCATATCCGAGCTTGATCGGGTGCTTGGCGGAGGTCTTGTCTCTGGATCGGTTATCTTAATAGGCGGTGATCCAGGTATAGGTAAATCAACTTTGTTACTGCAAGCTGCTGATATATTAGCGCAAAATTTAGACGTGCTTTATGTAACGGGCGAAGAATCTTTGCAACAAGTCGTTTTACGAGGCGCGCGTCTTGATATAACAGATACTAATATAAAATTATTTTCTGAGATTCAAGTAGATAATATTATTTTACAAGCTAGTAAGATAAAACCAAAAGTTATTATTATTGATTCTATACAGACTATTTGTAGCTCGCATATAAATTCAGCCCCCGGATCTGTGAGCCAAGTCCGTGAGTCAGCGAGTCAATTAGTTCAATATGCGAAGCAAACAGGTACAGCATTATTTTTAGTAGGTCATGTCACCAAAGAAGGTGCTATAGCTGGCCCTAGAGTCTTAGAGCACATGGTCGATACTGTTTTATATTTTGAAGGTCAGGGCGACAATCGTTATAGAGTTTTACGAGCTGTAAAAAATAGATTTGGTGCGGTCAACGAACTTGGGTTGTTTGTCATGGGTGACAAGGGGCTCAAAGCTGTTACTAATCCATCAGCTATTTTTTTACAAAAAACAGAAGTTCCAACCGCCGGCAGTATAGTTACAGCATCATGGGAAGGCACTCGGCCTTTACTAGTAGAAGTCCAGGCTTTAGTTGATCAAAGTCATCTGGGTAATCCCAGAAGAATTTGCGTTGGTATAGAACATGCAAGATTAATTATGTGCTTAGCTGTTTTACACAGACACAGCGGTATTTTTACTTATGATCAGGATGTTTTTATTAACGTAGTAGGGGGCGTTAAAATAGACGAGACTGCTGCTGATTTAGCCATAGCATGCGCTGTGATCTCAAGTTTAAAAAATAAACCCATACCTAATGATACTATTATTATGGGTGAGCTAGGTCTGGGCGGAGAATTAAGACCCATTCAATCAGCGGCGATGCGTTTGCAAGAAGCTCAAAAACATGGGTTCAAAACAGCAATATTGCCAAAATTGAATTTACCCAAGGGCGAGTTTCCTGGGCTTAAAATTTTTACAATTAGTAATATCTCAGAAGTCTTAGATTTAATTATATGATTATTTATAAATTTATATTAATTATAATAACAGCAGCTTTGATTAGTCCGAGTTTTGCTAAACAAGATTTAGATGTAACACCAGTTACTGATAAATCCAGCAAATCTAAAATTGCTTATATTAATAATTTTGACCCACATGATTATTTAAGCTTTTCTCCCTATTGGTGGCCTGATCCAAACTCACCTAATGGCTTGCCTTATATTCGTAAAGATGGAGTTCGTAATAAACAATTAGTAGATTTAGGTGATGCTGGCAAATTTAAAAATTTGGCAAAAACTGTAATTTCTTTAACTAAAGATTATAAAAATTATAAAAACAATCAATCAGCAAAACAGGCAGTAGAATATTTAAGACTATGGTTTTTAAATTCAGATACTGCCATGAATCCAAATTTAAATTATGCGCAAGTTGTACTGGGTCGGAATAATAACAAGGGCAATCCTGAAGGTATTCTAGAATTCAGATATGTTATTAGTCTTTTGAAAGCTATTGATGATTTAGCCGAAGCAAAAATGTTAGCTAAAACAGACTATGAAAAATTAAAAAACTGGTTTGCTAATTACTTAAATTGGTTAACGACAAGTGAGCTGGGCAGAAAGGACGCTATAGCAGGGAATAATCACCAATCTTGGTATGCAGCGCAGATAGTTAGTATAGCTTTATTTACAAGTCAACAAGATGTGGCTCGTCAAAAGTGTGAAGATTCAAAAATATTGATTACTAATCAAATAAATCCAGATGGTAAGCAGTCATTAGAGCTTAAACGAACGCGTGCTTTAACTTATAGCTTATTCAATCTTGAGGCGCTTTTTGTACTAGCCAAAGCATGTGAACAAGTTAAAATTAATTTATGGAATAGTAATCTTAGCCAGGCTTATACTTTTATTTTAAAATATAAATCTTCTTGTAATAAAAGTAATTTTACGCAGAATTGCCGGTGGGGTGATAATTATTTACAAATTGACCCAGTGGAAAATTGGAGATGGGATGTGTTAGAAAAACCTGAAGAAATTTACTATAATATTATTCAATAAGAAACTATAAGAAACTATGGGAAACTATTACCCACTAGATCAGAGTAATACTGTGCTAGATGTGATAAGAGCCTGGTATGGACTGAGAGTTTATTCACTTTCTTGGAATCTATCTCGAAATAACTTCTCAATATAGCTCATCAGCTCTGCTTCGTCTTCGCCATCTATGATAATTTCTATTTGAGTGTCATAACAGGCAGCTAGGGTCATTACTGCAATAATACTTTTGCCGTTGACTTTTTTATTATTATAAACAAGATTAATTGTAGATTTATATTTTGATGTTAATTCTACTAGTTTAGAGGCTGCTCGGGTATGCAGGCCAAGTTTATTGATAATAGTGAGTGTTTTTTTTTGCATTAGGTAATTATAGACTAAAATTTTTATTTATCTCCCTATGTCTAATCAATGTAGGGTAGGTATTTTTATAGTATTCTCCTAATGCTTCAGCTAAATAAACAGAACGATGTTGGCCGCCCGTGCAGCCTAGAGCAATAGTTAAATAACTTCTTTGATTGGCTTTAATAAGCGGTATCCATTTGGCCATAAATTGGATAATGGACTCATACATAGTTTTAACTAAGGGCTCTGCTGATAAAAAGTCTATGACTTGTTGATCTTGGCCGGTAAAGTCTCTTAGATTAACATCCCAATAAGGATTAGGCAGACAGCGTACGTCAAAAACATAATCAGCATCAGTCGGAATGCCATTTTTGTAACCAAAAGACTGAATTAAAAGAGCTAACTGATTATTATAATTTTTGCCTAGACGATTTAAGATTTCTTTTTTTAGTTCGTGGGAGCTCATGTTACTAGTGTGCATAGTAATATTTGCCAAATTTGCTATAGGCTTTAATAAACTGCTTTCTAGTGCAATAGCTTCTTGTAGGCTTATATTGTCGGTAGTCAGTGGGTGGCGACGTCTGGTTTCGCTGAATCTTTTGATCAGCGTCAAATCATCCGCATCTAAGTAAATAATATTAATGACAGCACCAAATTGTTTGGCGGCACTGATATATTCATCAAATTTTAGGAGATTTGACGGCATATTTCGGGCATCTATACCAACGGCAATTTGATCGCGATTAGCGTATAATTTTGTAAATTCACCCAATAAGCTAATAGGTAAATTATCTGTGCAGTTATAGCCTAAGTCTTCTAAGGCTTTTAGGCATACACTTTTTCCAGAGCCGCTACGTCCGCTTACAATTAAGAGTTCCATATGGATTATTTATCTTCATATCGGTTAATTAAACTAATTAAATTATAAACTTCTCTAGCATTTTCTGCAGATTCAAGATTTTTTCGTATTTCTGTTTTGCTTAATAATTTTGCAATTTGCGCTAAAAAAAGTAAATGCTGCTTATGGTTACTCTCGGGGACCATAATGCCGAAAACTATTTTGACAAGCTGTGGTTCAAAATTTTTAGTATTATTTTCAGTATTATAATTAATACTGTGATTTAATAATAAAATACAGGCTAGAGGTTGTTGAATATATTCAGAGCGGCAATGAGGCAGAGCTAAGCCATGTCCAATTGCTGTAGTGTTGTGATGCTCTCGAGTCAACAATGAGCTGAAGACGGTATTATTATTTAAATTAGGAGCCTGACGGCAGAATAAATCAGTAATAAATTGCAACACTTGACTTTTATTGTATAAATTAGCGTTGTATACAATATTATTTAATGTAATTATATCACTAATATTACTATTCAGATTCTGAATCATCAGATGAATCATCAGGGTCTAGATTTAAATTATCTTTATCCTTGTGAGATGTTAGTTTTTCTTTATGTTTAATAGCCTGACGGTGTACTTTATCCATCATTGCATCGATTGCTGCATACATGTCTGAATCGATCGCTGAAGCAAAGAGCTCTCGGCCAGTCAGATGAATTTGGATCTCAGCTTTTTGTTCTAATTTTTCTACAGTTAAGACGACATGAGCAGAAGTTACATAATCAATATGATCTTTTACTCGAACAAATTTTTTATTAACATAATCACGTAAGGGTTGCGTGATCTCCATATGTTTGCCAGTGATATCTAAGTTCATAACTATCCTTAATTCATCTACTTAATTTATCTATTAGTTTATTATTAATCAAAGCTACTAATAAGTAAAGGCTTCTCCTAAGTAAACATCTTTTACTTCGCTATTAGCCAGTATATACTCTGGAGTGCCAGAAGCAATGATATAACCACCGTTTACTATATAGGCTTTGTCACAAATAGCCAAAGTATCTCGGACATTATGATCAGTAATTAAAACACCAATATTTTTGTTGCATAGTTGCTTAATAATTTTTTTGATATCTTGAATGGCTATAGGGGCGATACCGGCAAATGGTTCATCCATAAGAACAAATTTTGGGTTTCGTGCAATGGTTCTTGCAATTTCAACCCTGCGACGTTCGCCACCTGATAGCCTAATACCTAAAGTATTAGCGATATGATTAATTTGAAATTCGGTTAATAAATCAGCTAAAACTTGGCTTCTTTGCTGTTTATTTAAATCATCACGCGTCTCTAAAATAGCCAAAATATTGTCAGAAACGGTTAATTTTCTAAATATAGAGGGTTCTTGAGGCAGATAGCCAATGCCTGCTAGCGCCCGTTGATGAATAGGGTGGTTAGTTATATTTTGGTCATTAAGAAATATATTTCCTGCATCCGGTGCTACTAAGCCAAGCACAGAATAAAAACAAGTAGTTTTACCAGCTCCGTTTGGGCCTAATAAACCAATAACTTCACCGCTTCTTAAGCTGAAAGAAACGTCGATTAAAACTTCTTTTTGGTTATATTTTTTTGCAATATTACTAACAGTTAAAATATTTGTTTTCATGAGTTTTGTGAGATTTGTGAATATGGATAGCGCTGTGAGCCTAGAATCAATTTTGTTCGTTGTTGATTAATTTTTGGCATATAAGCAGTTTCTTTTTCTAAATCATAGTAAATCAATTGACTAGACAAAGTTCTATTATTTTGTTCAATATGCGCATTTTTTTCAAAAATAAGTTTATTCGCAACTGGATCAAATTTTATAATATCTGCCATTGCGACAATGGGTTGGTTCTTAGAGCTTTTTTCAGTATAAGTTACTGGTCGTTTAGTATTATTTGATGCTGTTATAAGTTTAACCGAATCATTTTTGTTAGATTTATTAAAATATACAATAATATTGTCAGAACTAAGACTTCGTGTTGCTTGAGTTAAATGAACTTTTTTAGAATAAAGAGCGTAGCCGTTTATATAATCAATAGTAAAATAATCTGCAGTAATTACGACAGGCTCTGTATTGTTTTTAGTAATACTATATGAATAATTAGTTATTAATACTAATATCAATAAGTAAAATTTTAAGGGAGTTTTAATTTTTATAATCATTACTTATCATAATAAACGCTTTTAACGTTTGACAACAATTCTAATTTTTGGGTTGGTTTATGAAATTTTAAACCTATAGCTGTAGTGATGCTTTCTTTAGTTTTTATAGTAACTTTTTTATTATTAGATAATATATCTTCTTTAGGAAAATAAGTTAATTCTTCAGTTTCTAAGTCCAAAAATGATAAATTATTATTATTTAGATTATTTGTATTAGCATTAGTTTTAGTTTTATTGGGCGTGCTTGTTAAAGCTGTTCTTATTATTTTTACTTTGTCTGATAAAATTATTTTCTCAATTTGTTTGATTTTTTTATTATCGTGAATAATTTGCCCGTTGTTTGCTGTAATTCTCCAAGTTACATTATCTTGGTTGAGAATTAAAACAGGTTCAAGTAATTTTGTAATATTTTGACTAGGATCATGGTTGACTTTTGGCGAGATTAGAACAGCTTTATGCGAGCCTTGTTCATTGTTAATAATTAATTCCATTGATTGAATAAAAAAATTAACTGATTTTGGTTTTTCAGTTTTAGCAGGTATTAAATTATAATTACCTGCAGAGCTGCTCTCATAGCTTGCATAGAATAGGGCAGTTATGACTAGTAAAGTTAAAATGAATAAAAAGAATGGTGTTTTAGTTAGTAGTTTCATAATATTTTTTGACTATCATGTCAAAAGTGTTTTGCGCTTGCATAATCAAGTAAATTAATTCACGAGCTGCAGCAGCGCCACCCTTTTGTTGAGTAACATATTTAGCATGAGGGATTAGTAACGGCTCAGCATCATTGACGACTGCTGGTAGCCCAACTTGTAATAAGATAGGTAAATCTGTCCAGTCATCTCCTAGATAGGCTACTGCAGAGTGATCAAGATTTAGTAAGCTTATTAATTCTTTGTAAGCTGCGGTTTTTGTTGATTGATTTTGGTATAAAAATTTAATTTGTAATTCTTCTGCTCGTTTTGTAACGGCTAAGGATTCCCGGGCAGAAATAATAGCGACTTTTACGCCTGATTGCTGCAGGTGTTTGATCGCTATGCCGTCTTTGACATTGAAAAATTTCAGTTCATTACCAGAGTTATCGTACACAATCTGGCTACTAGTTAAGACGCCGTCTACATCTAGAATAAGTAATTTTATATTTTTGGCTAGTTTATTAATATTTTCAGTCATAAATTTAAATAATTTTAGCGGCGGTTAAACTATGAATGTTTAACATGCCAATCAAATAATTAGTATCAGGCTCTGTTATTAATAAGCCATTTATTTTTTTGCTAGACATAATTTGCCAAGCATTTACAGCCAAAGTATTTTCAGGAACAGTGGTGCAATTTGTTCTCATAATAGTACTGATCTTAATTTGTTCAAGTGATTGCAATTTTAGCTGAGAATTATTATTCGAACCACTATTGAAAAAACGCCTGAGATCGCCGTCGGTAAAGATACCCAATATTTCTTGGTGATTATTTAAGTCGACGATTGCTACCATGCCTAGGCCTTTACTGCTCATAATAAGTAAAACTTCAGCTAAATTAGTATCTAGTGATGCTAAAGGTAATTTGTCTTTTGTTACCATGATATCAGCGACTGTAAGTAGTAATCTGCGACCTAAATTGCCGCCAGGGTGTGAGCGCGCAAAATCTGCCTCGGTGAATTGTTTGGCTCTAGTAACAGCCATAGTTAAAGCATCTGCTAATACTAAAGTAGCCGTGGTACTGGCAGTAGGGGCTAAATTCAAATAACAAGCTTCTTTATCTATAGAAATAGCTAAATGAATGTCTGCCTGATGCGCTAATAGAGAATTAGGATCGCCTGTAATAGCAATAATAGGAATATTTAAGTATTTAATGCTAGGAATAAGACCAAGAATTTCATTACTAGAGCCCGAATAAGATAAAGCAATGACTATATCATTAGGGGCTAGCATGCCTATATCGCCATGTAGGGCCTCGGCAGCATGCAAGAAAAAGGCTGGTGAGCCTAGACTAGCAAAGCTAGCAGCTATTTTGTTGCCTATATGACCAGATTTGCCAATACCAGTCACAACTATTCGGCCTTTGCAGTTGATTAGTAACTCGCAAGCTTTAATAAAGTCGTCATTGATGCTGTCTAATAATCTAGAAACAGCTTGTTGCTCGGTTAGTATCACCTGTTTAGCTGTTTGTAACAATTGAGCATGGGTGTTTGTTGAGTAAGCTAATTTATCTAATTTATCTAAGTTGTCTATAGTAGAGGCAGGCATAATATTTAAAAGCTTATATATATTAAATTATATTATACCCTAAAAATTATTTGTTTAAATTAGTTAGCATTAACTTTTATTATTGGTTTTAATAGGTTATTTTAATAAGAACAAGTGGTTAAATAGTTGTAAGTAAAAATAAATAATTAATAATAAAATAATAGATAAAATGGCTAAAAATTTAATAGAAATCAGGGGGCTAACTTTTGTTCGCAATTCTCGGATAATCTTTAATAAAGTCGATCTAAATATTGCTGAGGGGAAAATTACCGCCATCATGGGTCCGAGCGGCGCAGGCAAAACAACTATTTTAAAATTAATGTCGGCCTTGTTATACCCTAAAGAAGGTCAGATTTTCTATGATGGTCATAATATACATGAATTAACTCGCAAAAAATTGTATAAAACGCGGGAAAACATGGGCATGCTTTTTCAAACGGGAGCACTGTTTTCAGATGTGAATGTGTTTGATAACGTTGCTTATCCACTACGAGAGCATACAAATCTATCGGAACAATTGATAAAAACATTGGTACTGATGAAACTTGATGCCGTGGGACTGCGTGGGGCTGTAGCTTTATACCCTGATGAGTTATCAGGAGGGATGGCGCGTCGAGTGGCATTAGCTAGAGCTATTGCCCTTGACCCAAAATTTATTATGTATGATGAGCCGTTTACTGGTCAAGATCCTATCAGTAAAGGCATTTTAGTGAAGTTGATAAAGTCACTTAATGAAGCGATGAAGATTACCTCTGTCTTAGTTTCTCATGATGTGCCAGAAACATTATCAATAGCTGATTATGCTTATGTGATTGCTGATGGTAAAATAATTGGACAGGGTACGCCGAATGAGTTAAAACAAAGTAGCTCCGATAAGGTCCAGCAATTTCTTAATGGTCTTCCTGATGGTCCAGTGAGATTTCATTATCCTGCTCAGGACTATTCAGAGCAATTGATGGCTATTTGATTTGATGTATTAATATAAAAAATAAATTAAAATGAGTAATTTTTTAAAAAACGACAAAATAACTTGGTTGATTAATTATATTAATCAACTTGGTGAAACTACAGTTACTCTGATCGAAAAAATTGGTCAGGCATCAATTTTGTTATTTATGTCCATTTTTCATTTTCCTAATTATAGAAAAGGGTTTCCGTTATTAGTTAAGCAATTATATGCCGTTGGGGTCTTGTCTTTACCAATTATATTAGCAGCGTCTTTTTTTATAGGTATGGTTTTAGGATTACAAGGCTATACTATATTAGTTAAATATGGTGCTGATGAAACTGTGGGACAATTAATTGCTTTAAGTTTAGTGCGTGAGTTAGGCCCTGTAGTCGGAGCATTATTGTTTGCAGGTCGTGCCGGATCGGCATTAACAGCTGAAATAGGTCATATGAAAGCTACGGAGCAATTATCAAGTTTACAAATGATGGGGATCGATCCCATACATAGAATAGTAACACCAAGATTTTGGGCGGGTTTTTATTCTCTGCCCTTATTGACTGTCATTTTTAATATTGTAGCAATTTGGGGTGGCTTTTTAGTGGCTGTTGAATGGCTAGGCTTAGATTCAGGTTCTTTTTGGTCTAATATGCGTGCAGCTGTGGACTTCAAAGAAGATGTTTTTAATGGCATAATTAAATCTCTATTTTTTAGTTTTGTCGTTACCTGGGTTGCTTTATATCAAGGCTTGCAAGCCGCACCGACTTCTGAAGGTATAAGTATGGCAACTACAAGAACAGTAGTTTTTAGTTCTTTATTAATATTATCGTTAGACTTTGTGCTTACTGCACTTATGTTTGGAGGCCTCGCGTGAGCATGAGAAGCAATGATTCTTTAAATTTTGTTGTTGGGCTTTTTGTTTTATCTGGAATTCTTGCGTTTTTATTATTAGCTCTCAAAGTTAGTGGCTTACAAGATTTTTCTTGGCAGGACGAGAGTTTTGTCTTAAAAGCAAATTTTTCTAATATTGGTGGTCTTAAACCAAGATCGCGGGTTACGATGAGCGGTGTTAATATTGGACGGGTAAAAAATATTACGTTAAGCACTGAGCCGGGAAATTATGACGCTATTGTTGAAATGAGTCTCAATCCAAGTTTAGCTAATATGCTACCAGTTGATTCGTCAGCTAGTATTCGTACAGCAGGATTAATTGGAGATAACTATATAGCATTGACTCCTGGTGCAAGCGACACAAATCTCCATTTTGGTGAGACTATAGGAGATACAAATTCAGCACTAGTATTAGAAGATCTCATTAGTAAATATTTATTTTCAAAAACAGAAGAGAACTAAATATGTTTAAATTAAAAAAAGTTTTTATTGCCCCGGTTATTAGCGTTATTGGCGCTTATTTCTTAGTTTTATCTAGTTATGCCGCCAATACAAGTTGTTTATCCGAGCCTGCTGTTGCCGAAGTTAAATCAGCAGTGGATGAAATTTTAGTTGTACTGAAACAGAAAAAAGCTGCAATTTCTAAAGATCGTAAAGTAGCTTATAAAATTATTGATAAATATTTAGTACCAAAGGCGGATTTTAAAATAATGGCCCAACTAGTCTTAACTAGTAACTGGAAAAAATTAAACGATCAACAAAAACAAAACTTTGTTAAAGAGTTTTCTCGACTTATGATTCGCACTTATGGTGTAGCTTTTGAAGCCTATGATGATCAAACAGTTGAATTCCATTGTCCAGTTAGGACGTTACCGAAAATAGGAGATGTTCAACGTGTAGAAATTTCTTCTACAATTCATCAGAACAGACAACCTGACAATATTGTTAAGTTTCGCTTAGTAAACAATGCTAATGAGTGGAAGGCCTATGATTTAAGCGTCGATAATGTCAGTATTGTTGATTCTTATCGAACAGTGTTTGCAAGTAAATTTAGAAAGCAAAAAGATCCTGATGCAATTATAAAAGAAATGCATGACAAAAACTGTACTGGCAAAATGACGTGTAATGATTAATGAAATGAGTAATAGTAAACAAGAACTAGAGATTTTAGTAACTAACAAAAATTTCTGTAAATTGAGAGGCAAGTTTACGCGTGAGCATATAAATGCTATCATGCCCGCTGGTGAAAAATTTATTACTGAGTCAGATTCACCACATTTTGATTTCGCTCTGGTGACTCTTAGTGACAGTGCAGGTGTAAGCTTGTTAGTTCATTACTTAGCTTTTGCGAGAAATCAAAAGAAACAAGTTAGTTTTGAGAATCTTTCTGAAGCTATGCAGTCTATAATAAAATTAAGTGGTTTAGAAAATTTAATATTATGAAAGCTCATGAAATTCAATTAGTAATTGAACAATCAATTCCAACAAAGTTAGTTATCGTAGATTCAAATGACGATGTTCATTTTGAGGCTACAGTTATCAGTTCAGTTTTTGAAGGGCTAACTTTATTAAAACGACAACAATTAGTCTACAAAACTTTAGGTGATTTAATAAGTACTGGTAAAGTGCATGCTCTATCTCTTAAAACTTTTACTAGCAATGAATGGGCAAAACGTGATTAATGGATAAGCTAATTATAGAAGGTGGTATACCTTTATTTGGTAGAGTTTGTATTTCGGGTGCTAAAAATGCTGCGCTACCTATATTAGCAGCCTGTTTATTATTTGATCAGGCTGTAAAAATTTCCAATGTCCCACATTTACGGGATGTGACAACAACGTTAGATCTCTTAGGTCAGATGGGAGTGGACGTTACTATTAATGAACAAATGATTGTAGAGGTAAATAGCAGCACTTTAAATTCTTATATAGCACCCTATGAGTTAGTAAAAACAATGCGTGCTTCTATTTTAGTTTTAGGACCGCTTTTAGCCAGGCATGGTCAGGCAGAAGTCTCTTTACCTGGTGGTTGTGCCATTGGAGCTCGGCCGGTGAACCTTCATGTAGATGCACTACGCGCGCTCGGAGCAGATGTGCAAGTAAAAAATGGTTATATTTATGCAAAATCAAATGGTCGATTAAAAGGTGCTGAATTTACTTTTTCAGATGTGAGTGTTACTGGCACAGAAAATATGATTATGGCCGCTGTATTAGCCAAGGGCACGACGATAATCCATAATGCAGCACGGGAACCAGAAGTAAAAGATCTTATTGATTTTTTAAATAAACATGGTGCTCAAATAACTGGGGGTGGGACGAATACTATTGTTATTACAGGGGTCGAAAGCCTAAAAGGCGGTAGTTATACAGTAATCCCAGATCGGATAGAAACAGGTACTTATCTAGTAGCAGGTGCTATTACTAGGGGGTGTGTTACAGTTTATAATACCGATCCTGATTTGTTAACTTCGGTCTTGGAGAAACTAGCAGAAGCTGGTGCTGATATCGATGTTAGTGCTAATCAAATTACTTTAGATATGAAAGGTAAAAGACCTAAAGCTGTTAATATTACGACAGAGCCTTACCCTGGTTTTCCAACAGATATGCAGGCACAGTTTACTGCTTTAAATGCAGTAGCTCAGGGTACAAGTGTAATCACTGAGACTATATTTGAGAACCGAATGATTCATGCGCAAGAGATGATGCGAATGGGCGCTAATATTGAAATTAAGGGCAATCAGGCTATTTGTTATGGTGTTTCTAAATTACACGCTGCTCCAGTGATGTCATCTGATCTGCGGGCTTCTGCTAGTCTGGTTTTAGCTGGCCTTGCAGCAGAAGGTAAGACTTTGATTGATCGTATTTATCATATTGATCGTGGCTATGAATGTATTGAGGAAAAGCTTTCGCAATTAGGCGCCAAAATTACTAGGGTGCATGGGTAACGTTCGATAATTAGTCTACACTTATTTTACCGTATGAATTTAAAATTTATCGATAACTAGGTGATATTATGAAAATCAAAAGATTAGCTTTCTGTAGTTTATTGAGTTTATTAACTTTCAACTTAGCATTAGGGGGTCAAAATGAACCCATGGTAAATACTAAGCCTGCGCCTGTGCCACAAACACAAGTACAAACCCAAACTCAGAGCACTACAACAATTACAGATAGCACATCAATGCCTGCTCCTGAAAACTATGAGATCAGGGCTGCTGGTGATTGTGTACTTAATGATGCAGATAATTCTACTGATAAAATTGACAGATTTCAGTCAACAACTTTAGCTGAGTGTGCTATACAATGTAAGAGTAATGATAGCTGTAACTCTTTTATCTTTAATAAATTAGATGGTGACTGTGTACTGACATCATTACTTACTTGTACTAGTCCACGTGCAAGTAATGAACAACAAATGTATTTCAAAAAAGCTCAAACTGATAATGTAACTGCACCAAGTACAGTTATTGATATCCCAGATAATACTCATATAGCCAACTAATATAATATTAAAATAAAATAAAAAGAGCGACGTGAGTCGCTTTTTTTTATCAGACTGCCTTTACCGCCATGAAAAAGCTAGCATTATTTCTTGCTATCTGTAATAACAGAGGCTTAGATTTATCAGAAATAGATTTCTCAAGTTCTTTTAAATCAGAGGTTTTTCTATTATTAGCAGAAATAATAATATCATTAGGCCTTAGACCTTGTTGCCATGCGGGGCTATCAACAACGACATCTAATAATTGTAATCCGCTGATCGTACCCATATGAGGTATATTGACATTATTAATAGAATCAATATAAACACCAGCTAGTGCAGGGTAAATTTTTTGCGCTCTAGTTTTCATCTCTTTAGGATCTAATAATTTTAAAGAAATATTCAGAGATTTATTTTTGCGAATGATATGAATTTTTATGCTTTGATTAATAGGGATGAGACCTATGCTGTTACGTAAATCTGCTGCGCTATTAATTTTACGGTCGTTAATTTCATCTATGATATCACCGACTTTTAGATCACTGTCATAAGCAATAGAATCTCGAGCAATAGTGTCAATCAATGCTCCTTT
Source organism: Gammaproteobacteria bacterium (assembly GCA_018061105.1). Taxonomy (GTDB): domain Bacteria; phylum Pseudomonadota; class Gammaproteobacteria; order JAGOUU01; family JAGOUU01; genus JAGOUU01. The sequence goes on along the minus strand of JAGOUU010000003.1, from coordinate 1,864 downwards.
GATTTTAGGGTCGCCAAAAGCAAGAGCTAATTCTGGGGTTAAAGTTTGAGCTACAACGCCTAGTAAGCCACGACGAACTTTTCCAAACTGTAATAATTGTTCTAGAATAACGCTAGCCATATTAGTGGGAATGGCGAATCCTATACCAATACTGCCACCATCAGGAGCTAAAATTGCCGTATTGATACCAATTAATTGTCCTTTGAGATTAATTAAAGCACCACCAGAATTACCTGGATTAATAGAAGCATCTGTTTGGATAAAATCTTCGTAACCCTCTAGACCAATCATTCTCCCTTTACCGCTAACGATTCCAGAAGTTACAGTTTGGTTTAACCCAAATGGACTGCCAATAGCAACAACAAAATCGCCGATATCTGTTTTTTCAGAGTCAGCAAACTTTAATTCTGTTAAGCCTTCGGCTGAGATTTTAATTGCAGCTAAATCAGAATCTGGATCAGTACCTATTAATTTTGCATTAGCTTTACGGCCATCATGTAGTGTAACTATAATGCTTTCCGCATCAGCTATGACATGATTATTTGTTAAGATAATTCCTTCTTTAGCATTAACGATAACACCAGAGCCCATGCCGACCATGCCATGTTCTGGAAGACGTGGCATTTTATTGGGATTAGGGTTATTAGCTTCTTGCTCACGTAGTAATCTGTTGTAGGTTTGTTTATTGTATATTTTTATATTAACTACAGCAGGCATTGCCTGTTTCAACATGGGTGACAGTGTTGATCTAGTATCATTAGATAGTGGTAAAGTCGACAAAGTACCACCAGCTACAAGCTTAAATGGTAAAAACGATAGAGACAATAGAGACAAGCAAGATAACATAGATAAGCTAGTTAAAGTTTTTTTAAATTTTTTGTTTTTTTTAAACATTAAGCTTTTCCTCGTTAGATAATTCTAATTCTTGAGTTACTTCTCGTATAATCGAGTCAGTTTTATCAGTTTTATCAGTTTTATTTACAGAAGAAACAGGCTTAACAGTTATTTTGGAATGATCAAACTTGGTTGCATCGCGCGCCTCAAAATAAGTAGGATGCCAATTATGATCAATAACGTCATTTTCAGAATTAGTGTCGAAATTAGTAAAATTAGAAGTTTTTAAAGGAGCAGGTTTTATAATAAGCTCTTGCCAGTTTTCTGGATCAGTATTAACTATATTCATACTGCTGATAGTTGTATCAGGATAACACAGTTCTTTAGAGCTGTTTAATAAATGATCGTAGAGCTGTTTAGACTGTCGTAAAACTTGATTAAATAATTGAGCAGTTTTTTCAAAATGATTATTAACTTCGATTTGGTATTTTTTCAATTCATCTTTGGCTGCTTCAAGTTCTAGAATCAAGCTTTTTTCTAATTCTGATGGTAGTCCAAGCCATGTGCGCGCTTGCCATCCGATAAAAACAGCTGTAGGTAAAAGTATGAGTAAAAAAATTAAAATAACAGGAATAGAAATCATAAAGTCTCCTAAAAGCTAAAAAGCTAATACAGCTAGACTCTATAGTATACGTCTAATATAATAAGAGATTGGAGCCAACCTCAGATAGGGTAGTAATCCTATTTTAATAAAATTAGTGCTAAAAAATATTCTATAAAAAAAGTTTATAAATTTCGAAAATATTGGGTCAGAAAATATTCTGTAAATTAATTCATAAAATAGGATAAGTCTAATATAATGATAGATTGGAGCCATCGCCAGATAGGGTAGTAACCCTATTTTAATAAAATTAGTGCTAAAAAATATTCTGTAAAAAAAGTTTATAAATTTCGAAAATATTGGGTCAGAAAATATTCTGTAAATTAATTCATAAAATAGGATAAGTCTAATATAATGATAGATTGGAGC